>JANNXL010000086.1:0-1883 GCA_031409575.1 Hyphomicrobium sp. | reverse complement strand
GCAATGCTTGTGACAATCCCCGCTTTGTCGGCTGTGTAGCGGGCTGCCAATACACCACGCAAGACATCGCCACCAATTGAACTTGGCAGAATCTGGCTGGCGAAATGGCCGACGAAGGTGCAAGACACAGACTGCCGGAGTGACAGATCAACGTGCAGGATCCGCATTACCAGCAACCAACGCACTGCATTGAGGAAAATAACAGCAGCCATTGTAATGGTTGCGAACATCAGCAGATATAGACCTGGGCCAGACGCGATTACTCTCACGTCGTCGCTTTTGATCTGCGACACGGCGAACGAGATGAGTACAATTGTGACCCCCCACCGCAGTATTCGTGAGCTAAGAATATTTAGCAATCTGGCTTCTCGTCAGTTGTGCGCCGTATTGAATTTATTGCAATCAGTTTACCGGCTGGCAAACGCCGATCCGGAGATGCAATGCCCCCAAGTCTGTTGCAAAGCCAAGCCGACCTGTCTGTCAACATGACTTGCCGTCAGGAGATAAAGGTGCAAATCAGATAAAGTCAAAGGAGTTCGTGGTACTAGGACGTGGACTCAATTGATCGGAGCCAAATTCGCACAGAGGCGAGCTGGACGAAAGCAAAGAAGGTGGCGCCGAGCTTGTCATAGCGGGTGGCAATGCGGCGGAAATTCTTCAGCTTGTTGAAGAAGCGCTCGACGTGGTTGCGCTCTCGGTAGATGGATTTCTTCCAGCGGTAGCGCTTCTTGCGGTTGGATTTGTTGGGGATATTGGGGACGGCACCTTGAGCGCGGATGTGCTGGCGAACGCAATCGGCATCGTAGCCCTTGTCGGCAATGACGATGGCGTGCGGCTCCAGTCCGTCGAGCAGGACCTCGGCGCAGGTCACATCGTGGTCGTTGCCCGGCGACAGTATCAGCCGGACCGGGCGGCCTTTCGCATCGACGCGCGCATGGATTTTTGTGGTGAGGCCGCCACGGCTTCGCCCCACACAACGAATTCCACTCTTTTTTTCACCCCTGAGGCGTGCTGATGAACCCGCACAATCGAGCTGTCGATCATCTGCACCTGGCCGTCGTGGCCCTTGGTGACGGCATCCATCAGCCGATCCCAGACACCCGCCTTGCGCCAGCGGTTGAAACGATTGTAGGCCGTCGTGTAAGGCCCGTATCGCTCGGGCAAATCGCGCCACGGGGCGCCGCAGCGCAGCACCCAGAAAATGCCGTTGAGCACACGCCGGTCGGCCTTTCGGCGCGGTCAAGGCTGCCCTTTGGGCAGTACAGGCTCGATGACGCTCCACTCGAAGTCCGTCAGATCGTAGCGCATGATCCAAGCTCCGATGTTTCGAATCTTGAATCACTGTTCGCTCCGAGATGCTAGAATTATTTGAGTACGCAACCTAGTAACCTGAAACCCAACCTTCCTCCATTCAGAAGTGGGGGCTGGGGTGAATTGAACCGCCCCCTAACGTGCCCTCGCCGGAGATTAGATATTCCGGTCTGTTGAACCGCTCCCCAACGTACCCTCACCGGAGATTAGAGTTTCCGGTCTGTTTTTGACGCCGGTGGGCTGGTGTCGCCGACGCCGAAACGAAGCGCTGCCGGGGTTTTGTTACCGATCGCGCCATGCGGTCTTACCTCGTTGTAGTCTCTACGCCAGGACTCAAGCTTTTCTCTCGCGTCCGCCACAGACATAAACCAATGCGTGTTCAGGCACTCCGCTCGCAGCCGCCCATTGAACGCCTCGATGAAGGCGTTGTCTGTTGGCTTGCCGGGCCGCGAGAAGTCGAGCGAGACGTTGTTCTGATAGGCCCAAAGATCGAGATCACGAGAGACGAACTCACTGCCTTGATCGACGCGGATGGCACGCGGGTAGCCCATCTCGCGACACACATGATCGAG
>JANNXL010000085.1:0-3636 GCA_031409575.1 Hyphomicrobium sp. | reverse complement strand
AGACCAGGCCCCGGCCGCATTGGATACGGCCCCCATCAATACCGAAGCCCCAGACGGATATTGCGCCTTTAATCCCCATGCGCAGAGCAGCACGGGGTTGGTGACCGGCTTCCGGCCGGGGCTGCCCGGAGAGACAGACCTTGTGGCCATGTTCGTGCCGTGCGCGACCCTCGACCGGGCCAAGGGGGGGCACACCAGCTGGCTTCCAGATTGGGTCGCCGTTGAGACCAACACCGTGACACGGGCGGGCGATGACGAACGCCTCGCGGACACAAGCGCTGCCGTGGAACAGCTGTGCAAGGCCGCGCAGACGCTTCACTCCAAGATTGCTGCAGATACGTTCACGGCCAAAGCGGCGATGGCGCATGCGGGGCTCTCGGCTGAAAAGCCGATCATTTATTTTGGTGTGGTCGCAGAAGACGAAGGTGTCTGCTATTTGTCGTCGCTGCGATTTGAAAAGGATTCCAGCGGCACACCGCATCGGCTGCTCGCGGTGTTTGCATTTATGCAGGCAGGAAATCGCTGGGTCTACCTTAGTACCACGCGCGAAACGGATGATGCTTCGACAGCAGTGGACGTGATGCACTTGGCAAAAACTGCCGTGAAGGATTTTATGCGGATCAATCCGCAATAGAGTGCGGCAAGTGGCGCGGGCACAAACTAGCTCTCGCGCTTGAAGATCACTGTCAGATTGTTCGCCGGCATAGTCTCGACGATAGGCGCGCCAAAGCCGTGCGCAGCGGCGAGGGCAGCCACGGCTTCCAGATCGCGCACGCCCCACAACGAATTGCGGGCACGCAAATCCAAATCAAACGCTTCGTTGCTGGGTGCAGTATGCGCGCCGCCCCGGCAGTACGGGCCATACAGGATCAACACGCCGCCCGCAGGCAGGAAGCGCGCAGCCCCGGTGATCAACCCAACGGCTGCCTCCCACGGCGCAATGTGAATCATGTTAATGCAAAGTACAGCCGCGGCCGTGTCGACGGGCCAAATGTCCGTCATCACATCCAAGGCGAGTGCGGGTCGCAGGTTCGGCAGGTTTGCGTCGCGCACCCACGCATCGATACTGGTGCGGGCGTCCTCACTTTGGTCAGTCGGCTGAAAGACGAGATCAGGGCCAAGGTTGCGGGCAAAGTGCACGGCATGTTCACCCGTTCCGCTGGCAATCTCCAGCACCAGTCCGGAGTGCGGCAGGTGCCGCCGCAACACCTCCAAAATTGGGCTGCGATTGCGGGCGGCAGATGGCGCGAAGCGTCGGGCGGGTGGTGGAGAGGTCATGGAACGACGGCAGCCATGTCACGACCTCACGCTTTTATGTCCGCCACGGATGCGCTGGCAGATCCGAAACACCGATCACCTTGACGCCGGCGGCGGCCACAGCGTGGTCGTTCTCAACGGAACTGCCCGAAACGCCGATGGCTCCGATCAGCACGCCGTCCTTGTCGACAATGGGCAAGCCGCCGGGAAACGTGATCAGGCCGTCGTTCGAATGCTCGATGCCATAGAGCGGCCCGCCGGGCTGTGACAGCTTGCCGATCTGGCCTGTCGGCATGCCGAAGAATACGGCTGTTTTGGCTTTCTTGATTGCAATGTCGATGGAACCGACCCAGGCATCATCCATGCGATGAAAGGCTTTCAGGTTCGCGCCCGAATCGACGACCGCGATGCACATCTGCGTTTTGTTTTTCTGCGCCGCCGTGCGGGCCGCGTCGATGATGTTCCGGGCGTCGTCAATGGTCACATGCATGGGCGATGATCCTTCGTGTGGAGCGGGTTTGAGCGGGAGGCTGTGAACAGACGTATTAGGCCAGCCAAATGTTCCGTCAATCTGCAATCTTTCTTAACGGGCTCAAGAAAGAAGCTACGTCCGGCTTGCGAGGCCAACGCCCGCCAGGATCAATCCGAAGCCGATGACGTGATAGATCTGCGGAGCTTCGCCCAGCAGAACTATGGCCATGATGCTCGCGAACAGTGGAATAAGATGGATAAACGCGCCGGACCTTGTGGCGCCTATGATCTCCACGCTGCGGTTAAATAGAAAATATCCGACAACACTGGCAAGAACGATCGCATATGCGATGGCCGCTATCGCCGCCCATGACCACACGACATATTGCCCGGTGGCATATTCGTAGGCCGCTAACGGCGCGTTCGCCAAGCCGGCAAACAAATAAGTGAGCCCAGCAAAACTCACCGTGGATATGGCGGGACGCTTGCGCAGCAGGGTCGTGTAAGCCGCCCACACGCCGGTGCCGAACAGCATGATCAAGTCGCCGCGATTGAACGTGAGTGTGGCAAGACGTTCGGGATCGCCGTGCAACATGACGGTCGCGACGCCAAACAGAGACAGCGCAAGCCCGCCGATCTGCACGGGCTTCAGGCGATCTTTGAATACGATGGCGCCTGCCGCTGCGATCAGAACCGGTGCCCACGAGTTCAAAATGGCGGCATTGGTCACGGTGGTTCCCGTGAGTGCGATATATTGAATTGTATTGTAATACCCGCTGCCGAGAGCGCCAAGCAGAGTGAGTATCGGCAGGTTGGCGCGGATGACGGCCCAATCTTTGCGAATGCTGGCGATGGCGAGTGGCACCATAATCAGGGCCGCACCGCTCCAGCGAAAAAACGCAAACGTCATCGGAGGGATGTTGCCGGTTGCCCAGCGTCCGACGACATGGTTGCCCGACCACAGTGCCATGGTGATGACGAGGCCCAGCACCGCGCTGGCGGCCGTGCGTTGCGAAAATTTTGCAAGCATTGGGGGGAAGTTCGGGTTGGCCGGTAAACTGGAGCAGATCGTGCGCTGCTCTAACGTGCCCGCCTTGCCGGGTCAAAGTGCGGGAACGCGAAGCAGCCCTGCGGTGGGCGCAAGTCACGGTTAGGGCATGGCATTATGGCGATCACATTCGCGTTTCCAAGCGCGCTTTTGTCCCGCAGTGCGCGCGGCCATGGAGCCGGTTTCCCGGTTGCGCAGGGCGAATCTGCGCTATAAGACGCTGAAAGTTCAGGGGCCCTGGTTCGACTTTCGAGCTGGGGCCAATTCGTGTGGGATGCAGGGTCTATCTGATGGCAAACGTGGTCGTTGTTGGCGCCCAGTGGGGCGATGAGGGCAAGGGCAAGATCGTCGACTGGCTGTCGGAGCGGGCTGATGTCGTCGTTCGCTTTCAGGGCGGGCACAACGCCGGACATACGCTCGTGATCGGCGAGAACACTTACAAGCTATCGCTGTTGCCCTCGGGCGTCGTGCGACCGGGCAAGCTTGGCATCATCGGCAACGGCGTCGTGGTGGATCCGTGGGCGCTGTGCAGCGAGATCACGAGACTCGGCGCGCAAGGGGTGTCCATCACGCGCGAAAATTTGCGCATTGCCGAAAACGCGACACTCATCCTGCCGCTGCATCGCGAACTCGATATGATCCGCGAAGATGCCGCCGGTGATGGCAAGATTGGCACCACGGGACGCGGCATCGGCCCCGCCTATGAAGACAAGGTAGGCCGCCGCGCCATCCGCGTTCAAGATCTGAAAAACCTTTCCACGCTCGGGCCAAAGGTCGATCGCATTCTGGTGCATCACAACGCGCTGCGTGCGGGCCTTGGTAAAGACCTCATATCAAAAGATAAGCTGATGGCCGAGTTG
>JANNXL010000084.1:0-9915 GCA_031409575.1 Hyphomicrobium sp. | reverse complement strand
GCGGCGGTGCCGGCGGTGCTGCGGCGCTACCAGCAGGAAGCACGTGTGGCTCCATCAAGGGTCAGTTGAGCCGCCTCGACGCCAAGGGCGTACGTGGCTCGATAGAAGCACAGTCGGCCGGGCGTAAGTTATCTGCTGGCCAAAAAGCGGATGCCGACGCTTACAACAGCCTCTTGAACGACTACCTCAAGGCGCGCTGTCACGAAATTCCGAGCTGATGCAGTTGGGAGCGTCTGAGCGGGAGGCGGTACGTCCCCGCTCCATGTCCGGCGGCACGACGTGAATGCTGGCCGGACCAAAACCGAGGAGACGACAATGGACTACATGGCCTTCCTCCGCGAAAATCCCGCCATTGTTATCATGGTCCTCAACGGCCTCGTGGCTGGCTGGCTCGCCGGTCTATTGCTTGGCGGCGGCGGTCTCATTCGCAACCTCATCGTCGGCATCATCGGGGCCATTTTCGGAGGCTGGCTCGTGAGCCAAGGCTTCCTGACGCTGCCCTACAATTTCGATACATGGATCCCCTACGGCAACCAGATAGCGGTCTCGACGGTCGGAGCCCTGCTCGTTGTTATACTCGCGCGCTTCCTGGGCGGACGATAACAACCGCTCATGCCCTCGTTTTCCAACATTCGCCGCGTGCCTTTTTCGGCGCAGCAGATGTTTGACCTTGTGGCCGATGTAGAAAAATATCCCGAATTCCTGCCCCTGTGTGAAAGCCTCAGTGTGCTGCGCCGGTATGAGGCCGGGGCGAACGCCGTTTTGGATGCCCGCATGGGTGTCGGCTACAAAGCCATCCACGAAACTTTCACGTCTCGTGTGACGCTGACGCCTGCGGGGCCTGCCATTCTTGTCGAGTATCTCGATGGTCCCTTTCGCCGCTTGGAAAACCGCTGGCGATTCATTCCAGTTCCTGGCGGATCGGATATAGACTTCTATGTCGATTATGAATTCCGCTCTCCAATTCTCGCCGTTCTTATGGGTGTCATGTTCGACAAGGCCTTCCGGCAATTTGCTGGAGCCTTCGAAGACCGTGCGCGCGTCGTTTACGGGCACACTGCGGTCTCCTCGAAGTCGGCACCAGGCGTCTAAGGACCGACATCCTGCTTGATGTCATGCCCGCTGCCGCATAGCCTTGGTGTGGCACGGCGTGATGCTTCGCGCCGCCCAGGAGTTTTCTATTTATGCCTAAGAAGCTTATTATCGTGATGGCGAACTCCGACCCGCGCAACGCAGAGGAACTGGGTGCGCCTGTGTTTCAGGCGTCGGTTGCCGCCGCTATGGGCTATGCAGTCGAAGTCATGTGCACCGGCACCGCAGGGCGTCTCTTGAAGAAAGGCGTTGCCGAGCACTTGAGGCTCAAAGCTGGCGACAAGCAGACCATTTACGACATCATCAAGCAGGCGCATGACGCCGGTGTGAAGTTCATCTGCTGCTCGCCGTCACTCGATCTGTTCGATTTCCAGAAATCCGACCTGATCCCCGAATGTGATCGCATCGTGGGTGGGGCGTACCTCATCGAGGCGGTGATGGAAGGCGACGTTAAGGTGCTGACGTACTGAACGCGCTGCCGGCTCCGGTACTTTTTTGCTGAACTGTTGGACTGTTCCTTTGGGAACATCGCGGGCGCGACCAGGCCTGTAATGTCACCTTCATCAGATGCAACGGCCTTGTGGCCAAAATTGATGGAGATACGAATGACCCGCCCGATCCGCACCGCTTGCCTGGCGCTCGCAGCAGTCCTGGTTCCGCTGTCAATGGTTGCCACCGCTGAAGCCGGCGGCCGGGGTAAAGACCATTTCGTTCAAGACTATACCTTCAAGCAGCCCATGAATGGGTTCTCTGGCCACCAGGGCAACTACTATTGCGATTTCGTGAAAATGCCGAACCGCAAGTGCGACGCCAACGGAAACAACTGCAAGATCGTCAGCTGGACGCTGCGACAGACCTGCTCTTAAGCTGGCCTGCACCTAAGAAATAAATGCTCAAGCATACTCAGTTGGAGACTATTGACGCGCATTCCCTAATATTCGAAGTCAAATCCTTTTGCTTAAGTGCGGCCCTGGTTCCCCAACCAGGGCCTTTTTGTTGGAGCGTAAAAAATATCGCCAATACAATTGCTTATAAAAATCTAGGCACTGCAGGGCGACTCCTTTAAAGTCAAGTCATGGCGTTGGACGTGGCAAAACTCAAAGCCCTAACCCTCTACATCATCTGGAGAGCAGGGAACCGGGCCGGTTTTGGAGCGACAAAACTCAACAAGGTTTTGTGGTTCGCTGATGCTCGGCATTTCGTAATGTACGGCAAATCAATTACCGGTGCGGTCTACTTGCGTGAACCGCATGGACCAGTGCCGGAACGCATCGCAGAAGTTCGCGAGCAACTGCAGACTGAAGGCTTGGTACAGAGTTGGACTGAACCTTATTTTGGCGTTGATATTAGCCGGTTCACGACAGACCTGCCCCCCGACACATCAATATTTACCCACGATGAACTGAGTGTCGTGGACTGGTGGATCAAGCACGTCGCTGACGAACATACAGCGCGATCAATCAGCGAACTCTCCCATAACTACACGTGGGAAGTTGCGGCTATGGGGGAGGCGATCCCTCTTTATGCCGTGCTCGCGACGCGCATTCGTGCCCCGCTCGGTCAAGAACTTGATTGGGCAAGAGCTGAGGCGAAGCGTCTCGGTCTGGTCGAATGAGGTCAGTCGTCGAGGCTCCCGACGTGCAGATAGCCGCCGATGACGCATTTGAGATCTGGACGCGGGCCGAGGAGGCATGGGACGCCATAAAGTGGGCTCTTGCACGTGATCCCACAGTTGGTGAGCCCCTTGTTGAAGGGGGAACTCTCCGTGTTTTGACATTTGAGGGTGCGCTTGCCTACGATATGCCGACCATTGTCGTACTTTACGACTACGATATGCAGCGGGTCGTTATCAAGTCGGCAAAGTTCGAGGTGCCCAAGGCCGGGCAGATCGGCAGGGGTTAGGTTTGCTGCCAGACCTGTGAGTTGAATCATCCGGCAGTTGTGGGGCGTAAGGTATGCCGAACACACTTCCAACCGTGATTGCAAGCGCAAGCCAAGTGCCCGCATCCACCACTCCCAGCATCGCGCTTGCTCTGGGCGGCGGGGGTGCGCGCGGGCTGGCACATATCGTGATGCTCGAAGCGTTCGACGAACTTGGCATCAAACCCAAGGTCATGGCCGGGACCTCTATCGGAGCCATTTTCGGGGCCGCTTATGCCTCGGGGCTTTCGGCCAAGGAGATTCGCGCCCACGCAGAGGAAGCACTCACTGTTCGTTTTGATTTGGTACGCGAATTGTTTGCCGCGCGTGCGCGTGGCCTGCCAAGCCTGCAACGGTTTTTTTCAACACCGGCAGCGTTGCTTGCCCCGGATGCGCTCCTCGACATTCTATTGCCGTCCCGCGTTGTCCGTGATTTTTCGCAGCTCACCATTCCGCTGAAAATCATCGCGACTGATTTCTATGGCCTTGACATGGTGGTTTTGAGTGAAGGGCCATTGCGCCGCGCGGTGGCGGCCAGCATGTGCCTGCCTGCTGTGTTCGAGCCCGTGATCATCGACGGCCGCGTGCTGCTCGATGGCGGACTGACCAATCCGCTGCCCTACGATCTGGTGATGGATAGCGCTGACATTACGGTGGCCATTGACGTTACCGGCGCGCCCGTGCCGCACGCAAACCGTGCCCATCCGTCGGTCACGGAGGCGCTCATGGGAAGCGCCTTTATTTTTGAACGCTCGATCATCCGGGAAAAGCTGAAAGTGTCCCAGCCTGACATCTATATCGAAGCTGGCACCAGTCATTTCCAGTTGCTGGACGTGTTTAAGGTCAAAGACATTTTAGCGGCGGCGGCTCCCGCCAAAGAGCGCCTGAAGGTGCAGCTGGCGCGCGTCCTCGACGCTCAGACCCTCACCAGCGTCGATGCTCCGGCGAGCGTGCCACGGCTATCTGCAGAGCGCGCCACAGTCCCCATTCCAAGAGCTAAAAAAGTCCGTTCGGCATTTCTGAAGCGCTTTAAACGTGGCGCCGGAAAGCCGGTCATTTCGGGTGACTAGGCAGCGTCTAGCGCCGCTCCGAGAAAAACGACGTGAGTAGCGCGCTCGCAGCCTCCTCGCCCAATCCTGAATAAACCTCGGGCGCGTGGTGGCAGGTGGCGTGTGAGAACACGCGTGCGCCGTGGCCGACGCCACCGCTCTTCGCATCGGCCGCCCCATAGTAGAGCCGCCGGATCCGGGCATTCGATATAACGCCAGCGCACATCGGGCAGGGCTCAAGCGTCACGTACAGGTCGCAGCCTGTCAGCCGTTCTGAGCCGAGTGCCGCGCAGGCAGCGCGAACAGCAAGCATTTCAGCGTGTGCGCTGGGGTCGTTCAGTTCGCGCGTGCGATTTCCCGCTTGCGCCACAATCTTGCCGTTGCCGTCAACAATCACGGCTCCCACGGGCACCTCTCCGCGCTCTGCGGCTTTGTGAGCCTCGGCCAAGGCCAAGTCCATGTGGCCGGGCCGCCCGCGCGGTGTCATAAGGGCCTCTCATTCATTTTTTCGCTCTGAGCCCGGTTGCGGGTCAGGGAAGCTTTACAAGGTTTTCAATGCGCCCGCCCCGCCAGCCCGGTCAACGTCCAAATCGGAGTCCAAATAGAGGGGCCACACGCGGCGAGACGAAGGATCGTGAGGGTGCCCGCGATAACCGTGGGGCCGCAGAGAAGGGGCGTGACACCGGCCGCCAATCACCACGGGGGCCTGGCATAGGCAAGAACCCGCGACCAACCGCACCGCGACCCAAGCGTGCCGCCTTCCCGCAACGCAAAGGCGGCTCTGACCTTGGGGCACCAAAGGTAGAGGCTCCGGCCGCACCGAGCGCATCGGCCAGCGAGCCCATGCGCATTGCCAAAGCGATGGCGCGCGCCGGTCTGTGCTCGCGGCGCGAAGCCGAGCGCTGGATCGAAGAGGGCCGCGTTGCCGTTAACGGCAAAGTTCTGCGCACGCCGGCTTTCGAAGTTGGCCCGCAAGATCGCGTGGTGGTTGATGGCCAGCCGCTGCCGGCCCGCGAGCCGACGCGGCTGTGGCGTTATCACAAGACCAAAGGCTTGGTGACGACGCACGCCGATCCGCAGGGCCGTGAGACTGTGTTCGAGAAACTACCGCCGGATATGCCCCGTGTTGTCTCCATCGGCAGGCTCGACTACAACACGGAAGGTTTGCTGCTGCTCACCAACGATGGCGAATTGGCGCGCCACTTGGAATTGCCGGCAACGGGCTGGCTGCGCCGCTACCGCGTGCGCGCGCATGGGCGCGTCACGCAAATCGAACTCGACAAGCTGAAAGACGGCATCGAAATCGAAGGCGTCCGCTACGGCGCCATTGAAGCCACCGTCGACAGTTTTCAGGGCGGCAACGTATGGCTGACGATCGGCATTCGCGAAGGCAAGAACCGCGAAGTGCGCAAGGTGCTTTCAACCTTCAATCTCGATGTGAACCGCTTGATCCGCATTTCGTTCGGGCCGTTTCAGCTCATGGACTTACCAGCGGGCCACGTGGAACTCGTGCGCCGTCACGTTCTCGCCGATCAGCTGGGCTCCGAGCTTGCCCAGCAATTCGGCTTGGCCGGTGCCAACGAAGCCGAACGCGAACGCCGCGCCAAGCGGCCTGCGCCGCGTAAGGCGTTTAAGGCTGAGTGAGAGCATAACGAGCCGAGCATAACCGGCCTTTTTTGTTCCACATCCTTGCCGCACCAGCAGCGGTTTTAGGCCCCACTCCCTCGTTAGACGCAACTCTGATGTGCGGGCCGTTGGTGGTCCCAGCGGAGCGTGGAACCTGCTGCTTGGCAGCGCGGTTTACGTTCTAGGAGATTTGCTGTGATGGTTTTGAAGACTCGGATGATTGCGGTTGCGGCTGGTGTGTTGAGCGCGGCCGGTTTGGCTGGTGCGGCCAGTGCAGCGGATTTGGGCGGCGGGCCGCGTGCCTCTGCACCTGAGCCCTACGCCTATGTTTCGCCACTCGATACGGCGCGCTGGACCGGCGCTTACGCGGGCGTAAGCTACGGTTATGCCGATGGCCTATCGGCCGTCTCGGGAAATGCCGGCAATTTCGATCTCGATCAATCGGGCGGAATTGGTGCGATCTACGGCGGCTACAATTGGCAGCTCGGCCGCATCGTGCTGGGCCTTGAAGGCGATATAGGCACGGGCAACTATGACGGGTCGCGCGGCTCGGGTGCGGGCCAGATCAGTTCGGAGTTGAACGCGCTGGGCTCGCTGCGTGCGCGTGCCGGGATATTACTGTCCCCTGCTTTCCTCGTTTATGCGACCGGCGGATTTGCCTGGAGTGATTTTGATATCAAAGCCAACGGCATCACCCAGTCAGATTGGATCAGCGGCTATCAGCTGGGTGCCGGCACCGAACTCAATGTGACGGGGCCGTGGACGCTCAGGCTTGAGTATCTCTACACCGATCTCGACAGCCAGACGTTCACGCAAGCCGGCGTATCGAACACGTTTGATCCCGACTTCCACACGATCCGCGCCGGGCTTTCGTACAAGTTCTGATCAAAGCAATGCCGCTTAGGCGGCCCGCTTCGCTTTATCCGCACGGTGCATTTTCTTCGCGGCCGCCAAGTCAATGACTATGGACTGCGGCGGGGTATGCGCCCTGTGGCTTGGGGAAGCGGACAGTGCAGTTTTGGCCCGGGATGGCGCCGGATTGTTTGCTGCCAAATTCGACTTTGCCTGCCGTGCGGTCGCGATCTTTGCAGCTGCGCTGGGGGCCAGCATCGTTCGTGCCATGCGAGATTTAGGCTGGTTGAGGCGGGATACGACCGCCAGCTGGGCCGCAAGATTGCGGTGTGCCTGAACAATCGGCGACGTGAGTTGGGCCTCTGAACCTTCACTCGCGAGTTCATCAATGAGTCCAGAAGCGCTGACCGAAAGCGCCCAACTGTTCAGGGCATGATCGGCAGCATAAGACCCTGTCGACCGGAACAACGGCCAGGGCAACTCAGGGGAAACTGGCGCGGCGGCGGGCATCGTCAGTGAGGATTGCGCGAGAGCCAAAGCGTGTTTTCGCGGCGGCACTGAGCCTGCGCCCATGAGACGGGCTGCATCTTCAATTCCCATCGAGTTCAAATGGGGCGCTAAATAGCGCAAAGCAGTCACCGCCCGGCGCTGAAATAGCCCCGAAAACATTGACCACCACGAACGCTTCATCTGTGACGCAGACATGAAACCTCACAACTACTCAGACGCCCCCCACAGGTCGTCTCGCAAAGTAGAGTGCCATCGGGTTGGTTAAGGGGTGGCTAATGGCTGCCGCGTTTTCAAGCGTTGAGCAAAGGAAACGGCGTAAATCCCTGAAATATGACAACGATTGTGGGAGCAACCAGTGGTTTTTTAGTTAGGCTGCCTGCACGCCAGCGATGTTGGCGACCTGCTGGCTGATGAGGTGATCCAGATAGCCGTCGAAGGGAACGGTGAAGGTGCTCATACCACGCGGATCGTCGGCCCACTCCTGCAGCCGCTGGGGAAACGAGGGCGGCAAATCGTTCATGCCGTCAAGGGCGACGACGGTTCCGGCCAATGCCAGCTCGGTGAACGGCAAAAACGGAATATGGACGCGCTCCAGCGAGCCGTCAGGCGCGGCGCGCCCGGCATAGGTGATGCTGCAACAATAGATCCGGCCACCATTGAATGTGACGATGGCTCCAATGATGAGCCTTGATGTGTCAAGGCCAGGTGCGGCGCGATAAATCCAACGCTGGCCGGTTGCAAACGGCGACGGCTCAGTGAAACCCTGGGAACTGACCATATCTTCAAAGCCTCAGTGTCGAGAGACGTGCGCCTGAAACACTGCGCATCGGCGTAGGCTTACGCAGCCAACTGGGCGGCTTTCGGGCACGGCCGATGTGCTCCGCAAATTAAAATCAGGTTGATGCCATCCGATTACGCTTTGGTGTCACGGAGCGCGAGAAGTTTGCGGCCAGTCGAGAGGCACATCCTTCGGCAAATCAAAGGATTGGGGCTCCTGGACTTGTCGAGGCTGAGAGGCTGGCCGGCCCTGGCGCGCCGATACTGTCTTGACCGTGAGCGGTTTTGCGAGCCTCCGGCAGCCGGATTGTTCCGTTTGGCCCGTTTGCGGATCGCGCGCAACGGCCGTGCAGCTCGCTTCGTACTTGGAGACCGTGAGTTTTTCCAGCCGCTGCAGCGAGCCCGTCTCAATTGGGGAAGTTTGGGCTGACAGAGTTGCTGCTTTGGCGGTGGTTTGCCCCGTGGCCTGGCGAGCGGCTTGCGGGCTTGTAAACATGATTTGCGACATGAACGTCCAGAATCCCACGAAATGCCAAAAGATGGCGCCCGCCGTGAAACCAGCCGCAGCCCATCGCGCGTGGTGAGGCATTGCGCTCAGTTTTGACAGCCGCGCAACAAAGCTCGGCTCTGTTCGGCCGGGCTTCAATCGCCAGTGCAACGCGTTTCTGTCAGCAGCGATGCGCTCTGAAACCGCCGGTTGTGAACTGACCGCTGTTCGCGGTTTACGCGGCGGGAACGGTGGCGCGCGTTCGCGGGACTCCGGCGGCTGCCAATCATGCAGCGTAGCCAGCGGCCATTCTTGCGTTGTGGCCGGCGGCCATTCGGGGGCAACGGGCATGTCAGCGGCCGGATGAGTGTCGATCAAGAATCATCTGCACAGTTTGCCGAGAACTGCCGCATGGCCGCAAGCGCTCTCCGGCCATGGGCGCGGATCAATCTGCAGATGTCCACATGTTGCCTTGCGCCAGCCGGCTCCCCTGTCGGGGAGCCGGCCACGGGGCGCGCAAGTTTACGGGAGCAGGGCCAACACACTAATCCCCCCAGGGAATGACCCGCGGCATGGGCAAGGGAGACTTGGGCATTGCCTTGTCTCGCGCCTCGCTCGTTTCTGCGCCCACACGCGACGAGCGGGCAGGCGGGATAAACATCGCGCTCGCCTTGCACATGCGCTGTGCGTTTTCATTTCCGCCGCACGCCGTTGGCTGTCCGGACTTGGTGAGGCAGATATGAATCTCTTTCAAACGGTTGCCGGCACCCCCGCATGACACCGCCAGCATGTCCCGCTTGAGGTCAGGATTGACGCCGAGGAAATCGTTGACGAGTTCGCCGGGTGCAACGAACTGAGATTCAAACGGGTTGTTGTACTTGTCAGGAATGGTGATCTCCGAGAATTCCTTGCGCAGGAATTCGAAGTAGGCAAATGGCGAAAGCCCCGAGCATGTGCCGTGCTTGCGGTATTCGTGGATGATGAGCTTTTTGCTCGGCATAATGTCGAGTGTGCGATCAATCAACTGTTCGGGAATGAACGAGCTGCCGGTGCGGTTGCAGTTCTCCGGCCAGCCACGCTGGTACTGTGGCCACAAGCCATGCACGATGAAGGAGTAGCGCTTACCATCCTGCCGGTTGCATTGCATGTCGTCGTCGGCGCCAGCCGGGCCTGAGCAGTGGGTCGGGCTCCAGGACAGCACCAACGCGTAGTAGTCGAAATCACCTGCGGTGTTGCGCCGGTATTCCGGCTCAGCGCCGCGATTGCGGCGATCTTTGTAACTGCTGATAATGCCATCGTCGTCTTGTTGAGCGACCGATGAAGGTGCTGGTCCAAGCAGCGCAACCGCGCACGCCATTGCACTGAGCCTTGCCAGCAGCCGTGGCCAACCCAGGAAACGTCCGTTCATTCGTCCAGCACTCCAGATCGACTTGGATAGAAAGTTGTCGAGCGCACGCACCATAGCCATCGGGCACGTCACGGCAATGGCCGCAGCGCACTGGCCCCGGTTAAATGTTGGTTATGTCCGCTGCGCGCTCGCCGAGGGCGCCGCTTCTGCGAGTGCCGCCAGAATGCGGGCCCAGCTGCGCGCGCCTTTCTTGA
>JANNXL010000083.1:0-7063 GCA_031409575.1 Hyphomicrobium sp. | reverse complement strand
GGTGGCAGCGGCGGCCAACAGGATCGCCGGCAACGCCGCGATCAGAGAGAACAAAACGACGATGCGCACGTGCAGGCGTGCACCGGCGATTTTTTCGCGCCACGCCCGCCAAAGACCGTAGCCTTGCCATGCGATGACAGCGATCATGGCGACGATCAGCAGCACATTCACAAACAGCGCTGTCACGACCACTTCGTTGCGCGGCGTAATTGGCGTCAGTCCGGTGAGAATTAGGAAGGTGGCGAGTGCTGAGATCAGCGACAGCACGACAACCACGAGACCCGTCCAGAACAGCCGGTCGCTCGGATCGAGCAGTGGCGACGCCGCTTGATCGAATCCGGTCTTTGACTGGTCGTTGGCCGGGCCTGTCTGCATTCAAAAACTTCCAGTTGGTCAACGTGCAACCACACTTCGCACCGGGATCAGCATCCCGTTGCGCGACTGAGGGGTTGGGCGTTCGTTGCAGGCGGCGAGGGAGGTGCCCCCTGCATGTTGCTGGCGCGACACTCCCATTGATCGGGTGAAGCGCCGTGACCACAAGCAACACTGCAACTGTGACATTCTTGCGACAAAGGTCAAGCGCAGGCGCACAAGTTTGTGTGCGCATTTAATCAAAAAGGGAAAATTGCCCGCCCTCAGTCGAGCGGACTGCGGAACACCCGGATGTCGAGCGTTCGTATGCGCGAGCGCAAAGTATTGCGGTTGAGCCCAAGCATCTCAGCGGCTTTGATCTGATTTCCGCGCGTGGCCGCAAGTGCCGCGGACAGCAACGGACGTTCGACCTCGCGGATGATGCGGTCATAGAGCCCCGGCGGCGGCAGGTCTTTGCCGTACGTGGCAAAGTGTTCGAGCAGATGCCGCTCGACCATCTCCGACAGGCCAACCGCCTCGCCGCCTGATGGTGACCCGGGCGACGGCGCGACCTGCGCCAGGGCGTGCTCAATAATCTGCACCGTGATCGTATCCTGGGCGTTCAACGCTGCCACACGGCGCACGAAGTTCTCGAGTTCGCGCACGTTGCCCGGCCATGGATGCGATTTGAGCCGGTCGATAGCGGCCGTCTCGATCGCTTTTTGGCCAAGTCCCTCACGCGCCGCAAGGCGCAAGAAATGCCGGACCAGATCGCCGATGTCCTCGGTGCGTTCACGCAGCGGCGGGATGCGCACCGGCACGACGTTCAAGCGGTAATAGAGATCTTCGCGGAACAGGCCCTGCTGGATCTGAGATTTCAGATCGCGGTGCGTCGCGGCAATGATGCGAACATTGGTTTTGATCGGCGTCCGGCCGCCGACCGTGGTGTACTCGCCCTGCTGAAGAACCCGCAGCAAGCGCGTCTGCGCTTCAAGCGGCATATCCCCGATCTCGTCGAGGAATAGCGTGCCGCCTTCGGCCTGCTCAAAGCGGCCCTGGGTGCGCATCTGAGCGCCGGTAAAGGCGCCCTTCTCGTGGCCGAACAATTCGCTTTCGATCAGTTCGCGCGGAATTGCCGCCATGTTGATCGCAACAAAAGGCCCATGCCGGCGCTTGCCAAAGTCGTGCAGGACACGGGCGACGAGCTCTTTGCCGGTGCCGCTTTCGCCGCTGATGGTGACGGTGAGTTCCGTTTGCGTGAGACGGGCGAGCGACCGGTAGATGTCTTGCATCGCCGCCGAGCGGCCGATCAAGGGCAGTTCTTCGGCGTCCACTTCCTGATTGGCTGGGCGCGGTTTGCGCGTTTGACCTGCGAGCGCGCGGCCGACCACGGCTACGAGTTCAGACAGATCAAAGGGCTTCGGCAGATATTCGTAAGCGCCCTTCTCGGCGGCTGTCAGCGCCGTCATGAGCGTGTTTTGTGCGCTCATCACGATGATTGGCAGATCCGGCCTCATTTTTTTCATGCGCGGAATGAGATCGAAAGCGTTCTCATCTGGCATGACAACGTCGGTGATCACAACATCACCCTCGCCCGCACTCACCCAGCGCCACAGCGTGGCGGCATTGCCAGTCGCCCGCGGAGAGTAGCCGGCGCGCGCTAAAGCCTGATTTAAAACTGTGCGGATTGCCGTGTCGTCATCGGCGATCAGAATTGTACCTCTGGCCATGGGGTTGGGCCGCTCCTCTAACCTGACTTCGCCGATTTGGCAGTTGCACCTGGGCGGTCTTGCAATGGCAAGAGCACCCGGAACACGGTTCGTTTGGGTTCACTGTCACACTCTATTATGCCGCCGTGATCGCCGATAATCTTGGCAACCAGGGCGAGCCCGAGCCCCGTACCTGTTCGCTTGGTCGTCATAAACGGATCGAACAGATGCGGTTTCATGCTTTCGGGTACGCCAGCGCCGTTGTCTTCAATCTGAATCATCAGCGGCAGGCTGATGCGCTGGCTGGAACCAGGTACAGTGAGGCGCACTCCGGGGCGGAATGCGGTCTGCATCAGAATACGTCCCGGCTCACCTGTCTCCGCGATCGCTTCAGCGGCGTTCTTTACGAGATTGAGCAGCGCCTGAACGAGTTTGTCGCGGTCGCCTGGAACGGGCGGCAGCGAGGGGTCATAGTCTTCGACAAACCGCGTGCCCTTGGCAAAGCCGGTCTCAGCGAGGCGGCGCACGTGATCGAGAACGTCATGGATGTTGACGGGCACTTTTGCGAACGGGCGCTCATCTCCGAACACTTCCATGCGATCGACGAGATTGCGGATCCGTTCGGTTTCCGAAACGATGAGCTGCGAAAAAACCCGATCTTCGTCTGAAAGGTTTTGCTCCAGGAGCTGGGCTGCCCCGCGTATGCCCGACAGAGGGTTCTTGATCTCATGCGCCAGCACGGCAGCCATGCTGGAAACAGACCGCGCGGCGGCGCGATGCGTGAGCTGGCGCTCGATCATTTGCGCCATGGTACGCTGCTGCAGGATAACAATGATAAGTCCGGGATGGTCAGGGAACGGCCCGGCATAAACATCCACCAGCTTGGACACCTGAAACTTAGGCGAGGCCATCTCGATGCCGTACTCGTTCACGGTCGACGCCATTTGCCGGACCTGATCGAGCAGTGACAGCAGCGGGCACCCGAATGCGATGACATCGTCAAGGCGCGCACGCTTCAAGACGGCGGCGCTGGTCGACAGGAACGACTCGGCCGCTGCGTTGACATACACGACCTTGTTTTCCGGACCGAGCACGAGGATCGGATGCGGAATGGCTGCAAGGAGAAGATCAAATTCCACTGTTGCAGCGGGCGGCACTGGCACGGCGCGCAGAGCTGTCATGCCGCCACCCCGCGGACTTGATTGAGAACATGCGCGTCGGCGTTGGCTTCCGCATAAAACGCGTCAAGGCCAGACAGCACTTCGGCATTGTTATCGAGCGTACACAGCCGCTGCCGCCACGCTTTCACGACGCTCGCGGGACGCCCGCTCGATTCAAGATACCAGCCGATGTGCTTGCGCGCGTTGCGATTGCCGAGCACGGGTCCGTAGTGCTGGTGCATTGCTTCGATGTGTCCTCGTGCTATGCAGCCTTGCTCTGCCAGAGGCGGGGGTGAAGCGTCCGATCCTTGCGCCAGTGAGCGGGCCACCTGCCCCGGAAGCCACGGAGCGCCATAGGCTCCACGGCCGATCATCACACCATCAGCGCCTGAGGCGTTGAGCGCGGCGCGGGCATCAGCCGCCGACTTGATGTCACCATTGACGATCACGGGAATGCGCACCGCATTCTTCACATGACGCACGAAGCTCCAATCGGCGGCGCCTTTGAAGAACTGCTGCCGCGTGCGCCCATGCACCGTGATCATCTGCACACCCGCTTCCTCGGCGCGGCGTGCGAGATCGGCGGCATTGCGGTGCTGATCATCCCACCCGAGCCGCATCTTGAGCGTTACGGGAACGGACACGGCTTTCACGGTGGCCTCGATCAGCTGCAGCGCATGATCGAGATTGCGCATCAGCGCACTGCCCGATGCTTTGCCAGTCACTTCGCGTGCTGGGCAGCCCATATTGATGTCGATGATATGAGCGCCACTTCCCTCAGCGATGCGCGCGCCCTCTGCCATCCACTCCGGCTCGGACCCAACAAGTTGAATCACAAACGGGCTGAGCTCGCCACCCTCGGCGCGGCGGACCACATCGGGACGCTGCGCCACGAGTTCAGCGCTCGCCACCATTTCAGAAACGACGAGACCGGCACCGAGACGATGCGTCAACTTCCGGAAGGGCAAGTCGGAGACGCCGGTCATTGGCGCCATAATGACGGCGTTGTCGAGGGTGAGGTTACCAACGCGCAACGGCGCCTGAACGGCGGCCTGTCTCGTGGCTCCCAAGCCCGCTATTGCTAAATTATTAGGCATGAGCCCTCTTTGCCTCACGTTTAAGCAACATACGGCTGGTTTTTAGATTTCGCAAGTGCGAACACGAGTTTGTGGATTTGCGCAATTTGACCCACGCCTTTAGAGATCGCCACTTCGCCAGTTTGGTGTGTCCAGCCACAACGCCTCAAACCAAAGGAGTTGGCCGTGACGGTTGTCGCCTTGATCGTTGCAGCAGGCCGGGGGTCTCGGGCCGCACAAGCTCTAGGCGGTGTGGCCAAACAGTATGCCTTGATCCAGGGCGTCCCGGTGTTGGCGCACACTCTAGACCCGTTTTTGTCTCATGGGGGCATTGATCATGTGCGGGCCGTCATTCACCCCGGCGATGCGGATGCTTACGCTGCGGCTGTGCAGGGGGTGAAAGGCAGGCTTTTGCCTCCTGTGACGGGCGGCTCAACCCGGCAGGAGTCGGTGCGTCTGGGTCTGAAATCCCTATCGGACCTGGCCCCGGAACATGTTCTCATCCACGATGCCGCGCGGCCGTTCGTTTGCCGCGATGTCATCACGCGCGTCCTGGCAGCGCTTGAAAGCTGGCCGGGTGCCATCGCCGCGACGCCCGTTGCAGACACGCTGAAAACAGCGGCGGCTGACGGCACGGTCGCCTCGACCATTGATCGGACCAGGCTGTGGCGGGCGCAAACACCGCAAGGCTTTGCGTACGCAAAAATAGCCGCAGCGCACGAAAAAGCCGCCGCAGAAGGCCTCAACACATTCACAGACGATGCCGCGATAGCCGAGTGGGCCGGGCTGAAAGTAGCGCTGATCCAAGGTAGTGAAGGCAATATCAAACTCACGACCGCAGAGGATCTTGTGATGGCTGAACTGCGTATAAGCCCCAAGATAGACATTTATGAAACGCGCACGGGCACCGGCTTTGACGTGCATCGCTTTACGCAGGGCGATCACGTGTGGCTGTGCGGGGTCAAAATTCCCCACACCCATAAACTCGAAGGCCATTCCGATGCCGACGTGGCGCTCCATGCGCTGACAGACGCTTTACTTGGAGCGATTGGAGATGGCGACATCGGTCAGCATTTCCCCCCCAGCGACCCGCAGTGGAAGGGGGCCGCCTCGAACCTCTTTTTGGCCGACGCCTGCCGCCGCACGACGGAACGGGGTGGAGTTATCGTCAATGTAGACATTACTTTGCTTGCGGAAGCTCCCCGGATTGGCCCGCATCGCGAAACCATGCAAAAGGCTATCGCCGCAATTCTTGGCATCGAAACCACGCGCATCGGCATTAAGGCCACAACCACAGAGGGTCTCGGCTTTGTCGGCCGCCAAGAGGGGCTTGCCGCCATGGCCACGGCAACCGTGCGAATGCCACTTTAGCTTGCGGCCGGCGATTGCCCGGCAGGGGAGCCGGCCGGCGCAAGGCAAAACCCAATATTGACCGCCATTGAAGAATCGCGGCAACTAGAGCACATGGTGTTGTATGGCCACAAATATATCGAGGGCAATCGATGAACATGATGACAAACACTTTAGATCGGGCAGCAGCCCCACCGGCCAGCATCGCTGAAATCGCTGAAAGCACATCGTCAACCTGCTTGGCGACGCGCGTGCGGCAGCTATCGCGCATCGTGACGCGCGTTTACGACGACGCGCTGCGTCCGCTCGGCATCACAGGCAGCCAGTATACTCTGCTGGCACAGCTCGCATCGCGCGACGGGATTACAGCCGTCGAGATCGGCGGCGACCTCGATATCGAAAAGTCGACTCTATCTCGCAACTTAAAGCGCCTCCTGGCGCTGGGTCATCTCGTCATGGACCCGCCGGCCGGCCGCCGCGGCCGTGGCTTGCATCTGACGCCGAAGGGTCAGGCCGTGCTGAAAGATGCCTATCCTATCTGGCAGGGCGCGCAGACAAAGGCCAACGCGGCCATGGGTGCGGAATGCCGGGCCAAACTCGATGACATGCTGCGCTTGGCTGAGAAACTCATCGCTGACTAACAGCCGCTTGCAGCGGGCCGGGCAATACTTCAATTTCAAGAGCGCGCCACCAAAGGCGCGCTTTTTTTGACTGCTTCATGTCACGCCCGCGAGGCCTCATGCCCTCTGATCCAAACACACCCGAGAACGCTCATCCGGATCACCTGTTTCCCGCACATCTGATCAAGGCGGCGGCAGAACTGATCGACGCGCTGCGGGCAAAGCACGCCACAATTTCATTCGCTGAAAGTTGCACCGGTGGATTGCTGAGCGCACTCGTCACCTCAGTCGCCGGGTCGTCCGATGTTTTTGACTATGGGTTCGTCACTTACTCAGACAAAGCAAAACAGGATTTGATAGACGTTCCCAAGAGCGTTTTGGAGGCGTACGGAGCGGTCAGCCCGGAAGTGGCCGCGGCCATGGCAACCGGCGCGCGAGACCGGTCGGGCTGCACGGTTGCCGTCGCTGTTACCGGAATAGCTGGCCCAGGAGGCGGCAGCACTGAGAAGCCCGTCGGGCTCGTCTACATCGGCGTGGCTTCAAACGGCCGTCCCGTGCGAACCAGCGAATTGCGCCTCGGCAGCATCGGCCGCGCATCCATACGCCTCAAGACAGCAGAGGCAGCAATGGCGATTGCGCATGCTGCATGCCACGATTTGTCCTGAGTTTTCCGGCCAACAGCCACCCAATCGCGTTGCGGGAGACAGCTTCAACCGGCATACTTCGCGAATGATATCTTCCCCCTTCGCCCGCTTAGCCATCACCGGCTCCGTACTTCTCTCTGCGCCGCTTTGCAT
>JANNXL010000082.1:0-1580 GCA_031409575.1 Hyphomicrobium sp. | reverse complement strand
CCAGATTCGTGCAAAAAGGCGTTCTTGCCGACAATGGCCTTGTTGAACTGCACCGCAAAGCCGGAAACCGTGGCCACCCGGCGCGACAGGTTCATGATTTTGGTGGTATCAATGCTGGTGCGGTAAGGCATGATATCGTTGCGCACCCGCAAGGCCATCACCACCTCTTCCAGCGCCGTATTGCCCGCCCGCTCGCCCAGACCGTTGATCGTGCATTCGATCTGCCGCGCACCGGCCTCCACCGCGGCCAGCGCATTCGCCGTCGCCATGCCAAGATCATTGTGGCAATGGGTGGCAAAGATCACCGTGTCCGCTCCCGGCACCCGCGCAAGCAGCATCGCGATCAGATCCGAACTTTCGCGCGGCGCGGTATAGCCCACAGTGTCGGGAATGTTGATCGTCGTGGCCCCGGCCCTGATCGCGATCTCGACCACGCGGCACAGATAATCATGCTCGGTGCGCGTCGCATCCATCGGCGACCACTGCACGTTGTCACACAGGTTGCGGGCATGGGTCACGGTTTCATGGATACGTTCGGCCATCTGGTCCATGTCCAGATTTGGAATGGCCCGGTGCAAGGGCGAGGTGCCGATAAAGGTATGGATGCGCGGGCGGCGTGCATGTTTCACCGCCTCCCAGCAGCGGTCGATATCCTTGAAATTGGCCCGCGCCAGCCCGCAGATCACAGCGGTTTTCGCCTGTTTGGCAATCTCGCTGACCGCCATGAAATCGCCTTCCGAGGCGATGGGAAAGCCCGCCTCGATGATATCGACGCCCATGTCGTCCAGAAGCGCCGCGATCTCCATCTTTTCGGTATGGGTCATGGTCGCGCCGGGCGATTGTTCGCCATCGCGCAAGGTGGTGTCGAATATCAGGACGCGGTCCTGTTTGCTCTTGTCGGTCATGGTCATGTCTCCTTGGGTCTTAGCCGTGGTCCCGGGCGCTGGTCACCTCCGAGCGTTCGCGCCCAAAGGCACGCTCAGAGGAGGCTAAGAAGCAGAAGCTCACGGGGGGTTGAGGAACGAAGCGTCCCCAAGGGTGTGGCAATGATGATGGCATCCCGTGTCATGGGGCCGGATCATAGGGGGGATTTGGCGGAATGGAAGGCCGAAATCCAAACTTTTGCGGCTTGATCGCCGGGGCTGGCAGCGGCGCACCTTTGCCCTAGGTTTGAAATGAACAAGGGTGGGATGCATGGCCCAGGCACTGGTTATCGGCGCATCGGGCGGGCTGGGCGCGGCTCTGGTTGCGGCCTTGGGCGCAAGTGGGCACAGCGTCACCGGCCTTTCGCGCCGCGCCGACGGGCTTGACCTGACCGACGAGGCCAGCATCTCGCGCCTGCTGGGCGGGCTTTCCGGACCCTATGAAACGGTGATCGTGGCCACCGGCGCGCTGGAGATCGCGGGCCATCCCCCCGAGAAATCCCTGCGCGCCTTCACTGCGGCCAACGCTGCGGACCATTTCGCGCTGAACGCCATCGGGCCTGCGCTGGTGCTCAAACACGCCTTGCGACTCCTGCCGCGCGACCGGCCCAGCCGTTTTGCCGCGCTTTCAGCCCGCGTCGGTTCGATCGGCGACAA
>JANNXL010000081.1:0-3471 GCA_031409575.1 Hyphomicrobium sp. | reverse complement strand
GATCCTCGCCACTGCGGACCGAATTCACTTTCAGCTTTTTGAGCGCGACATCGAGAACGAGGTCTTTCAGCGCCCCCAACACAGCGCCATCATCGTCGACTATCACTCGGAGCTCGTTTCCTCTTCTTTCAATCCCAAGCGCTGTTCTAAGAGATGGGTCACCGAGCACCCTTTCGAGGGTTGTAATAGGTATATTCTTAATTGCTTTTAGCTCTTCGCTGGTCAAGTCAAAGCGCTCCCGCACTAAATCCACACACCTCAAACTGAACTCCATACGATTGGTTTTGGCTTGATTGTGGCGCTCATTAAATCGAGCGACTTCTGGCGAGGCCCAAGAAACGCGGCCCCTTCCTTAATTTTCCCCTGTATGCAGACGTCTGATCCAAAGGTTGCGCTTTTCTTCGCTCTGAACCACCACGCAATAGCAAGCTTCGGGAATTTTCCCCACGGTATCACGAAGAGCTTCGAGCTTTTTGGCGAATTTTGGATTCGCACTTGCTGCTAGTGATGGATTCGCTAGGAGCTTAAGTGCAGCGACCCGCCGATTTCCCTCGGCGACGACAAATTTCTCACCGTCAGTTGGGAAAACCATAACAAGATCGCAGGGGTTCGAGCCATTTTCCAATATATCTTGGGCTAGTTTTAATAGTTTCGGCCCCACTGCTTCAATAAGTCCATCAATTGCATCCTGCTGCCTTTGAACAGGGTCTTTCAAACGCGGGTTTTCACCGTCCAGGACCAAGTCATGGATCAAAATCATTTGGTAGTTATTTTCCACAGAATCTTCGGGGTTTGGGTTGGTCAGGCGAACAGGGTGAACATTTCCTGCGATCGCCACTATTTGAAATCCCCTCAAGCCTGTTCGCAAGGCTATTTTCCTGCCTTTCGACTTTCAGCCTTTCCGCGTAGGCCAAAAATAAATCTTGCCAGTCCTCACCATTTCTGAAATCCTCCGCATCGTTAGTAAATAAAATAATCGTTCTCGGAAGGCTGTCGGCAGATGGTTTAACACAAGATAGAGGCAGACAGCTAACTGGGGTCTTAAAAACTGTAGGTCTTACCCAAAAACAAGCACTATGCCTATCACCGGCCCTTCGTCGTATCTGCCCACCATGGATCAATTCATCGCGCACTGGACGGCGGTGAATGCCACGTTTGCCACGGGGGGATCTCCCCCGCCGGGTGGTTTCCCCACGCTAATTCTGGACGGAGGGCGCGCGCTGCCGAACTTAAGTTCCCTGCGCGGTTCTCTTTCCACCCAGCGCACGGATGTAGAGATCAAACTGAACAACCACGAGTTCGCCCGGGCGGATGCGGCCATCAAACGCGCGCTATTGCAGGGTCGGCTGGTGCAACTCTTCGCCAACATCCGCTCCTTCTGGGCGGGCACGGCCCTGGCCGCCCTGGTGCCAGACCTGCCCAGCGCCACCGGAGCCCCGCAGGACTTCGAAAAGACGCTGGACGATGCGGTGGACATCTGGAGCCGCGCCAACTCCAATCCCGCGCCCGCCGGAGTCACCCTGCCCCTCACGCTGCCAACCGAACCCACCGTCGTGAACCCTGTGCCCGCTGCCTACACGCAGTCCACCCTGGTCTCCGATACCGCCGCCATGAAGACGGCCTTTACCGCCATCAAAACCGCAGAGTTAGCCCTAGCCGGTAGCAGATCCTCCCGGAACACAATTCAAGATCAAGTGCGTCCATATCTGGTGGACTATCGCGAATCCGTGCCCGCCAAACTGCCACCGAATCATTTCCTAAACGACACCATTCCCCGCTACAGCCCACTGCCCGGCGGCACCCCGGAACCCGCCAATGCCACCGGCAGCTGGAACGTCCCCGCCAGCAAGGCGTTCATCGACTTCACCCCCAGCCCCAGCGCCTCCGTAGTGCGCCACGAACTCCGCTACACCCCCGGCCCAGACTACGATGCCGAGGACGAAAGCATCGACTCCTCCATCCCCGTAGGCAGCGCCTCCCACTTCGAAACGCTCTCCGGCCTGCCCACGCCCGGGGTCTCTGCCAGCTATCGCGTCTATGCCATCACCACCGAAGGGAACGAACGCGCCAGCGCCACAGTGACGATCATGCGGCCCGTGTGAGGGCGGAGGACAGAGGACAGAGGACAGAGGACAGAGGACAGAGGACAGAGGACAGAGGACAGAGGACGGAGGACGGAGGGCGGAGGGCGGAATAGCATTCAGGGCACAGACGGGGATTCGTCTGTGCCCTGTTGTTTTTTACCAAGGCTTAGCTTGCGCTTTTTGTCCGGTCACTCCAGAAAGTTCTTGCCCCATCCCCGAGGGCCACTAACCTCCCCCGCAGGCGATTTTCGCCTCCCGCGCAGTCAACGTGTCGTCATCTCCATGAGCAATCATTCCCGCAACCAGCCGCCCTGGGAGAACCCGCCCCACCACAAAAAGATTGCTTTTACTCCACCGTGACCGCATCATCATCCGCCAGCCCCCCCGCCAAACCCGCCAGCCCAGCCAACTTCGCAGTAAACATGTCGTAATATCCATGAGCAATATTTGTCGCAATAGCACCCAATCCACCCTCTGCCAACCGGAGACCGCAGAAATAGGCGACACTTTTGTCGTATTGTCACCCAAAAAACTACGACACCCCTCGGGGGCTAAGTAGACTGTTGGGCTAAATAATGAAACCTGATTCCCCAGCAATCCTGATCGAGTGGCCAGATGCAATAGTCGAGATTGTATGGCTGCCAGATGAGTTGCTTGCTCGGGTCGATCAATTACTCCAAGGTCACCAATTTGAGATTCTGGACTCGACCGGTAGAAGATTTTTGATCGAACGCGACGAGATGGGAACGGTTCTATCGACTTTCGAAGGGCACGACACTGATGCCCTGAAGATGAAGTTGATGGCACTGGCTCGCGCTGAGCTTTGTTTCGACCCCGAAGAGCTCAAGAGCGCGCTAGACCCGCGGGAGATGTTCGCGGCATTCGAAAGACAAATCAAGATGCCCAACAAGACGGCACATCCAACGGCGGGCAACGTCCTTCTTTGAATTCGGGCTTCCACTCCCGCCGTGGATGGCCTAGACGTTCGTCGAAAAAAGTGAAGCTCTTCCCAACACTCTCTCCTGCCACATTGCTGGCGTAGTGAACGAACCCCAAAACCACTGTATTGCCATGAAGCACCCATCCTTTCTCTCTCACCTTCTCGCCCTCCTTCTGTTTGCCGCCGGGACAACCGGCACGGCCACAGCCAGATTGGTTTACGCTCAGACGGGAAGCGAGGACAGCACCGCCAATGGAGGCAGTGCCTCCGACTCGGCGTCGTCTTTTCAAGTCTTCGACGATGTGACTCTCACCACGGCGGCCACCATTTGCAGTGTCAAATGGTGGGGAACCTACGGTCCGTTTAACGAGACGCCAGTCCCTCCTTTTTCCTTTCAACTGATCTTCTACGGAGACTCGGGCGGCTTGCCCGATTACTCCAACGTCC
>JANNXL010000080.1:0-7748 GCA_031409575.1 Hyphomicrobium sp. | reverse complement strand
ATCCTGACGCTGTTACGACACTGCAGGGCTTTCGAAAGGACGGCGCGCGGCTCGCCGTGTGCACCAACAAACGCGAGTCCCTCGCGCGGGCCCTGCTCGACGCCCTTGAATTGAGTGAATTGTTCGAGGCTATCGCCGGGCTCGAAACATTTGCGGTGTCGAAGCCGCATCCTGAGCATATTTTGGGCACGGTCCGGCTTGCGGGCGGGGATCCCGGGCGCGCAGTCATGGTCGGCGACAGCGCCAACGACGTCAAAGCCGCGCGCGCGGCTGGCATTCCTGTGATTGGCTATCTTTACGGCTATTCGGACATCCCAATGCGTGACCTCGTTCCCGATGCCGTCTTTAGCAGTTACGACCAGTTGAGCACGGCCATTGACACTGTGTTGGGAAGCAAAGAGAGCTGATTTTACAAGTTCAGCCAATGCGTTGGTGGAAAAACTCAATTGCGTTTTAACCCAGGCCGTTGAACAGCCACAATCAATCCCAACATACAGTGATGTGGTCAGCCGGGGTTCGGCTGCGCTCTGACACAAAGGACATGACTCACATGCTGAAACAGTTGGTTCTGGCCGCGGCCCTTGGTCTTGGCACCGTGCCACTGGCCCTGGCACAGGATGCGCCCAAGAGCGCAGATGATTGCTTCAAGATGTCGATGGATCTGTTCAAAACCGCCGACGCGCAGAAACTCGCTGACGACAAACGGGGCAAAGTGGAAGAACTGCTGGAAAAGATGGAAACCCATTGCGATGCCAAGCAATTTGCTGAGGCAGCGACTGTGGCGAAAGATGTGAAAGCAGCCATTGCCGCCAAGTAAATGGCACACGAGTTGTGCGGAGATTTTGGGCAGCCCTGACACCAGGGCTGCCTTTTGCGTTCCGATCACAAACGTGTGATTATATAATTTGTTAGCAATTGCAATGGCATACGAAGCTCCATAGCGAGGCGGCACCCCCCGGTTTCAGGGTATGAGCGGCGTTAAGGCTGTTTGACAGCGTGGCGATCATCACCCATCTTCCGCCGCCTCAAGAAAAACTGATCGTTCGCTACTAGAGATTGTTGCGCAATCCCGTTTGGATTGCAGTGACGGCTTGCGGAACGGTAAAATCAAGCCAAAAGGCGCGCAATGAACGTCGTCATCGTCGAATCTGCTGCCAAAGCCAAGACGATCAACAAGTATCTGGGTTCCAGCTACAAGGTGATCGCCTCCTACGGCCACGTGCGCGATCTGCCAGCCAAGAACGGTGCAGTCGAGCCCGACAATGATTTCGTGATGCACTGGGATTCGGAGGATCGCGGCAAGAAGGTGATGCGCGAGATCGCCGACGCGGTGAAGGGCGCCGACCGGCTCATTCTAGCAACTGACCCTGATCGCGAAGGCGAGGCCATCTCCTGGCATATCCTGGAAATTCTCAACGACAAGAAGGTCCTCAAGAAGGGCGTCGTGGTTGAGCGCGTGGTCTTTAATGCCGTCACCAAGCAGTCCATCGCGACGGCCTTCAGCCATCCCCGCCAAATCGACCAGCCGCTGGTTGAAGCCTATCTGGCGCGCCGTGCCCTCGATTATCTTGTCGGCTTTACTCTGTCGCCTGTGCTGTGGCGTAAGCTGCCAGGCGCTCGTTCGGCCGGCCGCGTGCAGTCGGTCGCTTTGCGGCTTGTGTGTGATCGCGAAGCGGAAATCGAAGCCTTCCGCACGGAAGAATATTGGACCATCGACGCCACAATGGCGACGCCCAAAGGCGAAGAGTTTGCCGCCCGCCTCAGCGCTATCAACGGCACGGCCGTCAAGAAACTCGACATCAAAGACGGCGACACGGCAAACGCCATTAAGACTACAATTGAGAAAGGCGACTTCCGCGTTACGTCGCTCGAAAAGAAGTCAACCAAGCGCAATCCCTATCCGCCGTTCCGCACTTCGACGCTACAGATGGATGCCTCGCGCAAGCTCGGTTTCACCGCCAAGCAGACCATGCAAATTGCGCAGCGTCTCTATGAAGGCATCGATGTTGGCGGCGAGACCGTGGGCCTCATCACCTATATGCGAACCGACGGGGTGACCATCGAGCCCGAGGCGATCAAGGAAATCCACGGGGTCATTCAATCCGAGTTCGGCAAGCGCTATGCGCCATTCGTGCGCGAATATAAATCGCAGCAGGCCAACGCTCAGGAAGCGCACGAAGCCATTCGCCCGACGGACGTTTCGCGCAAGCCCCAAGATGTGGCGCGGCACCTCGATCGTGACCAGGCGCGCCTCTACGAATTGATCTGGAAACGCACGCTCGCAAGCCAGATGGCATCTGCGGAAATGGAACAAACGGCCGCCGATATTGATGTTAAGGGCCGTGACGGCAAGGCTTACACGCTGCGTGCCAATGGCTCGGTGGTGGTGTTTGACGGCTTTCTGCGCGTTTACGAAGAAGGCCGTGACGACCGCGTCCGCACGATCGACAAAGGTAAAGACGACACCGCAGAAGAAGGTGATGACAGCCGCCGTCTGCCGCAGCTTGCCGAAGGCGACAAGGTGACGGACAAGGCCATTGAGGCCGAACAGCACTTCACGCAGCCGCCGCCGCGTTTCTCGGAAGCGACGCTGGTGAAGCGCATGGAAGAACTCGGCATCGGCCGCCCATCGACCTATGCCTCGACCATGGCGGTGCTGCAGGAGCGCGAATACGTCAAGATCGATAAAAAGCGCCTGGTGCCTGAAGACAAGGGGCGCTTGGTCATCGCCTTCCTCGAAAGCTTCTTCATGCGCTACGTGGAGTATGACTTCACGGCCAATCTTGAACAGCAACTCGATCTCATCTCAGATAACAAACTTGCCTGGAAAGATGTGTTGCGCGAATTCTGGAAGAACTTCACCGCTGCCATTCACGAGATTAAAGACCTGCGTGTTGGCGATGTCCTCGACGCGCTGAACGAGCTGCTCGGTCCGCATGTGTTTCCCGCCAAGGAAGACGGCAGCGATCCGCGGGCCTGCCCCAAGTGCGGAACTGGCAAGCTGTCACTCAAGATCTCGGGAAAGAACGGAGCCTTCATCGGCTGCGGTAACTATCCCGATTGCAAATTCACACGGCAACTCACGGGCAATGGCGCGGGCAATGCCGCCGATCGCGAACTCGGTTTTGATGATGTGACGGGTCTGCCGGTCGCTCTGAAGTCAGGCCGCTTCGGGCCATACCTGCAGCTTGGCGAAGGCGAGGGCGATGAGAAACCCAAGCGGTCCTCGATCCCCAAGGGCATTGATGCGGCCACCATTGATCTTGAAAAAGCCCTGCAACTTCTGAGGCTTCCGCGCGAAGTGGGCACTCATCCAGAAACCGGGACGGCGATTACGGCAGGGCTTGGCCGGTTCGGTCCGTTCATCTTACACGATGGCACCTACGCCAATGTCGATGGTATCGAAGAGGTGTTTACCATCGGCCTCAATCGCGCCGTGACGCTACTCGCTGAAAAGCGGGCTGGCGGGGGCAAGGGCCGCTTTGGCCGCGCGGCTCAGAAGGTCGTCCTGAAAGACCTGGGAGAACATCCCGTTGAGGGTGGCAAGATCGAGGTGCTGGACGGCAAGTACGGTGCTTACGTGAGCCACAACAAAGTGAACGCCACGGTTCCGCGGGGCACTGAGCCAGCCGCGTTAACGGTGGAACAGGCGGTGATGCTGTTAACCGAACGCATCGCGAAGGGCGGCGGCAAGAAGCCGGCGAAGAAATCGTTTGGTAAATCCAAGGCAGCCAAACCCACTGAGGGTGCCAGCGCCAAGCCTGCGGTAACCAAAAAACCTGCCGCGAAAAAACCAGCAAACGCCTCAAAGGCTCAGGCGGCAAAATCCCCTGCTGATGCTGCAAAAGCGCGTTCTGGCACCGCAAAACCCGCTGCTGCAAAATTGGCCGCCAAGAAAAAGGCCGCTGCGGAGTAAGTCGCGTGTAAGCCACGCTTCGCTGGCGCGCTTGCTTCGCCTCTCAACCTTAGGCACAAGCAAGCGATGATCCGCATCGGTTTTTATTCTGGCTCGTTCGATCCCGTAACGCTGGGGCACACGGATGTCATCACGCGCGCGGCTCGTCTCGTTGACCGGCTGGTGATCGGCATTGGCGTCAACCCCGGCAAAGCGCCGATGTTCACGGAATCCGAGCGCGTTACCATGCTTGAATTGGAAACGCGCGCCGTCACCAAAGACACTGGAACGCGAATCGACATCACCACGTTTTCAAACTTGGCCGTTGACGCGGCCCGCCAGCATGGAGCCAGCGTGATCTTCCGCGGCCTGCGCGACGGCACCGATTTCGACTATGAAATGCAGATGGCCGGCATGAACGGCGCCATGGCCTCTGACATCCAAACCGTGTTCGTTTCGGCATCGCCGCACGTGCGCCACATCGCGGCCAATCTGGTACGCGCGGTGACGGTGCTGGGCGGCGACCCTGGCCCGTTCGTTTCGAAAGACGTCGCCAAGCGGCTGCGCGCCAAGGCTTTGGAAGCATAAGTGCGCACATGCCTCGGCCACATCTGCTCTCGTTGAACAGCCAGCCCGGGACACATCTTGGAGGCCGTATCGCGATTGGAAACACACCGTTCGCCCACGGTTCGCCGCAGTGCTGCACAGCTTGTGGCTGAACTGGCCGCCTTGCGGCTTTGCCTCAGTTGAGTTTACCGGCCGGAGCCGCCATAAGGGCGCACCGGCGAAGCTCCGCCGCTTAAACCTGACATGAGGTTTCAGCCATGCACATCCTGAACGGCCCGTTGTTGGCCCTGTTCTCACTCGCACTCGCGGCATGCGGTCCATCAGGATCGGATCTTCAGGGCAGCGCCAACAAGACGGAACCGGCAGCCACCAACACGGCCGCTCCCGCCGCTGGCGGCGACAGGCTGATCTTGGAATTGAAGGGCGGCAAGGTGGTCATCAAGTTGCGGCCTGATATCGCGCCCGGCCATGTCGAGCGCGTGAAGCTGCTCGTCAAGGAAGGCTTTTACAACGGCCAAAAGTTCCATCGCGTGATCCCTGGCTTCATGGCGCAGACGGGCGACCCGACGGGAACGGGTGCAGGCGGCTCAAGCTATCCGGATTTGAAGGCAGAGTTCACGCCTGCCGCCTTCGAGCGCGGCACCATAGGTGCTGCCCGCACCGGCAATCCCAATTCCGCCAACAGCCAGTTCTTCATTTGCTTCGCACACGCCCCGCATTTGAACGGGCAATATACAGTGTGGGGACAGGTCGTCGAAGGCATGCAGTTCGTCGATCAGCTCGCCAAGGGCGAGCCACCTGCCGTGCCTGATACGATCATAAAAATGTACCTGGAATAGATCACACCACTGAACTCCGGCCGCAACTCAACGGGCAGCCGGTCTCGCCACAACAACTCGGAGTTTGTCTCGTATGGCCGCTATCAAAGATCCTGAAAACACGCTGCTCATGGAAACAACCAAGGGTAACGTCGTCATATTGTTGCGCCCCGATTTGGCGCCCAAGCACGTCGAGCGCATCAAGGCGCTGGCGCGCGAAAAATTCTACGACGGCGTCAAGTTCCATCGCGTGATCGATGGGTTCATGGCGCAGACCGGATGCCCCAAGGGTACCGGCACGGGCGGTTCGAGCTATCCGAATCTGAAAGCAGAGTTCAACGCCGAAAAGCACGTGCGCGGCGTGTGCTCGATGGCACGCTCATCGAACCCGGATTCAGCCAACAGCCAGTTTTTTATCTGCTTTGACGATGCGGCGTTCCTCGACAAGCAATACACGGCCTGGGGTCAGGTGATTGAAGGCATGGACATCGTCGATAAGCTCACCAAGGGTGAGCCGCCTCGCACTCCAGATTCCATGGTGTCAGTCCGCGTTGCAGCGGATGTGGCTTAAGTCATATGAATGCTTCGCGAGCACTGTTTCTACTCGCTGCCTTCGCCGCTCTGCTCGGGGCAGCGGGCGTGTCGCTCGCTGCCGTGGCCGCGCATCGGGTGGATAGCCCGGCGCTGGCGACGGCTGCCACCATGCTGATGATCCACGCCGTGGCAGGGCTCGCGATCGCCGCGCTCGCTGCGTCGTCGCAAGCGTCTAGGCGCTGGTGCTTTCTGGGCGCGTTCATGCTGGCGGCCGTCGCATTGTTCTCGGGCGACATCGCGCTCAACACCATGGCAGGCTTCCATCTGTTCCCGATGGCGGCTCCCACAGGCGGAAGTTTGCTGATTGCAAGCTGGCTCGCGGTGGCCGTGTTGGCTGTGCTCGAATGGAAAAACGCCCGGCGCGAGACATGAGCTCTCTCGCCCTCTCGCGCCGAAGCTGGAAAAATGACCGGACAATGCCCGAGACCAAAGCCTACTTCTTTGCCTCCTTCGGCTTTTCCTTCTTGGGCTTGCGCTTTTCCTTGGTCGATTTCTGTTCTTTACCCATGGCGGGCTCCTGAAGCTGGCGGGCCTGATAGGCCGCGTGCCGTGACCCTTTCGGTCACGGGCGGATGCTGCCCCCGATTTTGAGTCGCCGCAAGGCATCTTGACCGGTAATGCCCACCGCAACGAGGCTTGCTCCTGGGGCGAAGCGGGTGGTAGCTGGCGCCGATCCTTTCGCCCTTGAAGGCCCACCACCCTTGCGCACCGACCTTTTCGATTTCGAGCTTCCGCAAGACCGGATCGCGCTCAATCCCGTCACGCCGCGAGACAGTGCGCGGCTGCTTGTGGCTGGCGGGAACGGCACAATGGATTTTACCGTGCGTGATTTGCCGGATCTGCTCGCCCCCGGCGATGCCCTGGTGTTCAACGACACGCGCGTTATTCCCGCTGCGCTGGAAGGCGTGCGGGTGCGCGGTGCAGTGCGCGCGAACGTGGCGTTCAATTTGATCAAGTGTGTGGCGCCTGATCGCTGGCGCGCATTCGCACGTCCAGCAAAGCGGCTCGAAGCGGGTGATACTCTGGAGTTTGTTTCGCACACCGGTAGTTCTGGTGATCGCGCAAGTGGCGTCAGCCTGCCGCTCATGGCGCAGATCGCAGAGAAGGGCGACTCAGGTGAAGTGGAACTGGCCTTTGATCGTGCCGATGCTGATCTCATGGCCGCTATCGGCCTCGTCGGGCGCATGCCGCTGCCGCCGTATATCGCACTCAAACGCAAAACCGGGGTGCTTGATGATGCCGCGTATCAAACCATCTATGCGGCACGTGACGGCGCGGTAGCGGCTCCGACAGCGGGTCTGCACTTCACGCCAGACCTTTTTGCGCGGCTTGATGCGCGCGGCGTCTCGCGTCACGTCGTCGTTCCGCCGACGCGCAGCTGTGAGCGATCGCCACGCCTCTCGCGTCTCTCGCCTGCGGGTGGCCTGCTCGTCGCCGACGAATGCATCGAGGACGTCGAGCTGGTAGGCCGGCCGGGCGAGCCGCCGCTGCTCGAACTGCCCTGACATCGCAATGAGCCGCTCCGTGGCCGCGGCGAGATCCTCGCGCGCGATCGCTCGCCCCCACGCGTACGCTCGTGTACGGCCGTCTGCGAAGACGCGCCGGGCAAGAACAACTCCGGACTCGTCCTCCGGCCGCAACTCCGCAAACGCCCCTAGCTCGGCATCGTCGAAGAATCCCTCCGCAACATCGAACTCGGCCTCGACGTACGCCTCGTTCGCTGCCGGACCGACGGCCGCGACGTCACCCTTGACGCCGAGGAGGAGTCCGATTGCCTGGGCGAAGATCGTCTTGCCGGCGCCGGTCTCTCCGCTGAGGACGTTCAGTCCGGCGCCCAGCTCGAGCTCGGCCTCCCGAATGAGGACGAGATTCTC
>JANNXL010000079.1:0-12311 GCA_031409575.1 Hyphomicrobium sp. | reverse complement strand
TTTCCGGCTAAATCGCCAGGCAAGCCGGAGCCCCCATTGGAATAAACTGCGCGGTGTCCAGCGCGCCCAACAAGTCTGCCTTCGAGCTTTTGCATTTGAAGCCTGTCTGCTGCAATGGTGGCCGCTGCAGACAAGATATTGGCGAAGGGCTTAGTGGAGAACGAAGTAAAACTGCTGAGGTTATCTCAACTTCTGGATTTGCCGATTGCGACGGGTGGAAAAAAAGAGCCGCCCTTGCGGGCGGCTCTTCGTGCAGATTGATCTAAGTACGGGAGACCTTGAGATCAGAATTTTATAATGCCGCCACTCACAACCACATCGACGTCTTCGAGATCGACTCCGGTTTGCGTTCCAGCCACACCCGCTCCGCCAACGGAGTTGATCACAGTGAGATCGGCTTCGTAGTGGCGATAAGATACGTAAAGTACGAGAGCTGCCGCATCGAAGCCTTGAGCAATGCCAGCCCCGTATGACTGCACACCTGTCGACCAAACCGCAGCGCGATCAAACCCAGTGGGCTCGATGGCATCCGTAGCCCCAAAGCGCCGCGTCGTTGCGCCTCCCTCGTAATCGTAATACTCGCCGTAAATGGTCGTCTTACCAGCGGACAGCCACTTTTGCTCGATGCCGCCTTGCAGGGCCCAGAACGTTTGTTCGTCATCGGCATTCAGCCCTGTGAACAAGTCCGTCTTGTTCAGCAGATCATCGGTTTTTGTGCCCGCAGCAGCGTTCACGAATAGACCCGTGGCTGTGTGGAGAACACTGATCGATCCGCCGAATTGGGTGCAGCTTGCGTCCGCGCCGAGGCCCGTCGATTGAACGGCGGCGCAAACGGTTTGTGTCTGGACACCGTCTGTAACCTGACCGTAGCCGATACCTGCAACAACACTTACACCAGCAAACTCGCCTTTGTAGCGCAGCGCGACATCCCAGAAATCATCCTCACCCCAAGCCGCCGATACTGCGAAGCCCGCGAATTCCGGTGAGACATACTTCCCCGCGTTGAATCGCCGCTCTCCCTCGCCTGGCTGGTCGCCGCCGATGCCGATCAGACGGCGCCAGGATTCTCCGCTTTTTGCCCCGTCAACGCGGCGCAAGCTGAGGCCAAGACCGCTATCTTCGACATCCGAGAATTTGGAAAAGTCGGCCGTCTGCGTCTGGTTGATTTCGGTGATGGCGTCAGTTGCCGTCGCCTGATTTCCCACTGAAACCGCACCCAAAGATTTGCTCTTCAAGTACCAGTAAGAGTCTCGCAAATCGAACCCGACGTCGGCTGGATTGTCGTCGCCGCGCGCGTTGTCCTGATTGAAGCGCTTAGAGTTGGCCGAGCGGACGCCGATTTCAAGCCGGTAACCAGCTTCCCAATCAGAATCGATTTTGGCTTTGCCCCTGAAGCCGATGCGCGTGCGAGCGTTGTCGTTGGTGTAAACGCCAGCATTGCTCTCGAACCCGTCATCCCAGAAGATAATCGCTTGGTTGACTTGCCCGTAGACCTCAAGCGAAACTTTGCGGTTTCCCTTCCTTGCAGTCGTCGCCTCCAATTCGGCAATGCGTTCTTCGAGGTCTGCGCAGCAATTGCCGCCGAGGTCGGCGGCAAGGCTGGGCAACGTGCTGCCAGCCAAGACCCCAGCGATGGACAAAGCCAACGCGCCAGTTCTTACTTTCAAGTCCCCACCCATAACCCTCAAGCCTCCGTTATCTTAGACATAGATCTGTTTTAACATTTTGATAATAAACGATATTATCAGTGCTCTGGTCGCGTCAACCCAGAGGTGTCTGGATTGCGCAATGCTGTTGCGAAGCTGTCACAATTTCGCAGTGCGACCGGCCAGCGCATTCAGGGCCGTGTGCCGGCCCTTCGGGCCAAGGACGGCACACGAGACCCTCAGAAGAAGCGTCAGCTCTTTGATCCGTAGATCTGATCGAACACGCCGCCATCCTTGAAGTGGATTTCCTGAGCCGACGTCCAGCCGCCGAACACCTCGTCGATGGTGAACAGCTTCACGCCGGAAAACTGCGCCTTGTATTTCTCGGCGGCCTTTTCATCGCGTGGGCGATAATAGTGCTTGCCGGCGATGTCTTGACCTTCAGGCGAGTAGAGATAGTTGAGATAGGCTTCGGCCACTTTCCGCGTTCCGTGCTTGTCGGCGAACTTGTCGACGACACTCACAGACGGTTCGGCAAGAATTGAAATTTCAGGAGTAACAATCTCGAATTTGTCGGCGCCGAGCTCCTTGGCTGCGAGATAGGCTTCGTTTTCCCAAGAGATTAGAACGTCGCCTATGCCGCGCTCGGTAAAGGTTGTGAGCGAGCCACGCGCACCTGAGTCGAGCACCTTAGTATTTTTATAGACCTTGCTGACGAAATCCTTGGCGGTTGCTTCCGAGCCGCCATCCTTTTTGAGCGCGTAGCCCCAGGCCGCGAGATAGTTCCAGCGCGCGCCGCCCGATGTTTTCGGGTTAGGTGTCACCACTTCAACGCCGTCTTTGGCGAGATCGGCCCAGCTCTTGATGCCTTTGGGGTTGCCCTTACGGACCAGGAAAACGATTGTCGAAGTGTACGGTGCCGAGTTGTTTTGCAGCCGCTTTGCCCAATCGGCGGGTATGAGACCGCCATTCTTGTAAAGCTGATCGACGTCTCCGGCCAGCGCCAGAGTTACAACGTCGGCCTCAAGCCCATCGATGACGGCGCGCGCCTGTTTGCCCGACCCGCCGTGCGACTGCTTGATCGTCACGTCATCGCCCGATTGGGCTTTCCAGTGTTTTGCAAATGCCGCGTTGAACTCTTGATAGAGTTCCCGGGTTGGGTCGTAAGAGACGTTGAGAAGCGAGATTTCAGCAGCTAGAGCGCTACCTGCGAAACTTGCCAGTCCCAGTGAAACGCCAAGACCCAGTGCCGAGCGCCGTGAAAAAATACGAAGTGACATTTTATATTCCCTTTCAGTCGGTGTTGACTGTCGGGGAACCTAGGCAACAGGCCGGTTCAAGCGAACCAAATAGAAATGATTAGCTTATGAACGGCACTGATGTTGGCTGAACGAGATGCAGGCTGCGAATCAATCGCAAACCCCGCTGGGCGGGCGATACCGAGGCGCTTCGCAGTGAAACGGGGCGGTATCGCCGGACAGGCAGGTTATTCGAACTCAACCGATGTCAGAGATCGGCAATTCGGCTCACTTCAGCATTAGATAGAGGATGTGCCCCTGAGGGGTCGCGAGCTCGTCGCATTCGATTGACCAGTCCCCATCTGGATTGGCGGCATTGAAGCGCGCGCGCAAAAGGCGTCGCCATTCCCAGCGATCAAGAGATCCATCGCCATCTGGATTTGCCGCCGCAAGGGCAGCGGCAGAAACGCGGCCGCGGGTTTCGTCGGCTTCTAATGTCCGGTCGCCGTCGGTATTCAGCTGATCGAAAACGACCATGGCCCGGCGCTTGGCTTCGAATATTGTCATCGAGCCGTCGCCGTCTGGATCGATTGCATTGAGTGCCGGACAGCTTGTGCCGCCCGCGTTCGTAGCCGAAGCAGGGCTGACCGCGAGGCACGTTGCGGCGAAGACCAGCATGGCTGCTATCGGGTGTGCTAGTTTGATCATTGTTACTACTCCAATTTGTCATTCATCATTGTGTATTACGGCCATTGCCTCACTTTTGAAATAAACTCTGCGTGAGCCATAGTGCTGTTATTCTGTGACGGCCTGGCCTGTAGAGCGGGAAAAGCGCTGAGCACAATGCTACATCGCCAGCCGGCTAAATGGCTGGCTCAGAAATCGACTTCGACGCTGAGCTTCACGGTACCGTCGGGTGTGTTGGCGTTCAGCCCCGCAAGGAAACCCAGGCCAACGGTCATTGTTGAGCCTTCGTTCTCATCGCCCGCCATTTTGGGATCTTTGCCCCCTGGCAGACCTTCGAGAGGCCGGGTGAAATATACGATGGGTCCTAGGCGATGCTGATCGTGTTCACCAAACCTCTGTTGGTCTGATGTCGCATGACCGCTGTCGCCAAGCCGGTCAATCGTTCCGTAGGTTTCAAGGGCGAAGGCCCACTCAGGTGTCGCCGTATACATGGCCTGGAAAGCGTAAGCGAAATCCTGCTTGTTATCGCGGCGTCCTTGTTCGTTGGGATCGCCCGCGAAGTAAGTCACTATTGTTGGCACCAATGACGCAGACCACGGACCCGATGCCCATTCGATAATGGGACCTGCGTTGAGCTGCATCTGCTCGCCGCTTTCCAGCGGACGCTCAAGTTCGGCGACGACGCCAAGTCCAAATCCGTCGCCCTTGCGAGGGATGAGAATTGCAACAACCTCGCCGCCAAGTTCAGTCAGTTTCAGGGGCGCAAACGCATTCTCATCACGCAAAGTCAGAGGCTCATCCAGGCGTTCTTCTTCGAACTCGATGCCAATGCGAAACTTGAGCCAAGTTGCCAGCCCCATTTCCATTTCAAGAGCTTCGCGCTGCCGAACAACAGAGTTGTCATCATAGATGCGCTCGCCATTCGGCGCGACATCCGTTGCTCGCGACGGCTGCCCGAACGACCAAGCGTTCTGACTCTGGAACTGCAGGTAGCCCGGAGCGGACTCCAAGTCCTTCAACTCGAATTGGTTGACAGCGGGGCCTGCCCATGCCGGGCCGTAACACATCACGCAAAGCAGCCCCATCCATCGGCGCCGTGGGCGAGTGAGGAGAAGTTGAAGATCTGATTCGGGAAATAATGGCATATGCTTTCGGGACTTTTTCCTGTCCCGCACGCTATCACAGACATAGGTCCGCGCATCGCCAGATTTCTGGAATGGCGGTGCGGGCGACCTGTTGCTGCGCAGAGTGTCCCGGATGCAACTTTGCCGTCATCCGAATGGCGTCGTTCAACTCAGAATTTGAGTTTTGCCCCGCCGTAAATGGCGAATGGCTGGGCTGGCGTGACCGAGCGTGGATCATTGAACGACACGTTAGACGGCTCACCGGCTTCGCTGGCTTCTTCGGTGTCAAAGAACGTGCCGTAGAGCCCATAACGGCGGTCAAACAGGTTTTTCACGAGCCCGTAGATCTGGAAGTTCTCCGTAATGTCGTAGGATGTGTTGAGGTCGACGCGCGTATATCCGCCAAGCCGTGCGTTGTTGTTGGCGTCGTCGCCGAAGAACACTTGGTCCGAAGTGACATTCAGATCAGAGCCCATCTTCCACTGCGGCGTCAGCCAATAGTTGAACCCGGCCTTGAAGCGGTGCTGGGGAATCCCGGGCAAATGGTCGCCCGTGCTGACGAAGTTGCACGGGGTTTCATCCGCAGCGACAGTGCCTGGGCAGGGTGGTGCGCCCGGCGTGTTGGGAGCGGGTAGTGCGAGGTTGCTCTCGTACGTTGCATCGACGAACGCATACGAACCGTATGCCGACCAGCGATCGGTTTTATAGGCCGCCGCTACTTCAATCCCCTGGCGCAGGGTATCGCCCGCGTTGAGGAAGAACCCGCGGCCGGTCGTCGTGGCTGCGACGTTCAAAATGTCATCTTGGTTGAGCGTGTGAAAATAGCCAAGGCTCCATGTGAACTTGTCGCCACCATAAGCTGACTGTTCGCCGCGCAAACCAATTTCAGCCGTGCGCGACACAACCTGCTTCAATGGCGGATCATCCGTGAGGAAGCTTTCAATGAGGCAAGGGTTTTCCGGTTCAGCGCAGCCAAGTTCTGCGGCAGTCGGTGCCCGGTTGGCTTCCGAGTAGCCTCCATAAGCCGACAGTCCAGGCATAAACTTATATGTGGCGCCAACCATGGGATTAAAGCGCTCGTACTTGTTCGTCGTATTCAGTTCCGGGAAGGCTCCCGTCAAGTCGGTTAGCTTTATCGTGGCGTGATTGTAGCGGCCGCCCACGGTCAGCGTGAACGCATCGGTAAGGTCGAGGGCATTCGAGAAATAGAAACCATAATAGTCGTTCTCGGTGGTGAGATTGCGCGGCTGCAGATCGTCCGGCGATACAGCTATGAACCCGGAACCGGTGACAACGAACTTGTTGCCGATTTCGCCAAGTTCGCTTGACGTATCGTACGCAACCTTGCCGTGGTCGTAACTGCCGCCAATCAGAAACTGGTTGCCCATGCCAAACAGCTTGGACTTTTCGACCGCCTGTAGGGTCACGCCCTGACTCTTTGCGAGCTGATTGATCCGTTCAATAGAACCTAACGGATCTCCGATCGAACTTGGTGCCGTATTGCCATTTGCGTCTTCGACGCGTTCCTCAACACCATCATCCGTGAGGCAGAGGATGGCCGGGTCAAAGGTGCACGGTGCGGGTTCGGCCAGATTGCCGTCGATGACGTTCTGTTCAAAGCGCCGGTAATAGGCATTGGCAGAAAGCGTCAACGTGTCTGTGGCCTTCAACGAGGCGCTGACCGTCGGCATCAGGACTTCGTATTCGGTCACTTGGGGTGATGTGAACGTGCGGCCGTAGTCAATCGCAAGCAACTCCACAGGCGCCGCCGTTACAACACCGGCCTCCGAGCGCGCGCCGGTAAAGCTGAAATGTAATTCTGCCAGTTCGCCTTTGAATCCGAGGTCGGCGTACATGCGCTCGACCTTTGCCTCGGAGAAGTCGCGGAAGCCGTCTTCTTCCAGTCTTTCAGCGGCGACATAGGCGCCAACGCTGCCGCTGCGGCCGCCTGCCTGTATGGACACCTGCCGGCGGCCGAATGAGCCTCCCATGACGTCAATTTCGCCGCCTTGATAGTTGAACCCATCCTTCATAGTCAGGCTGATGGCCCCGCCAATCGCGTTCAAACCAAATACTGGGTTGTTCGATACAACGGCAATGTCGTTGATGGCGTTCGCTGGAATTGCGTCCCAGTTCATAGTGTCGCCGAACGCCTCATTCACGCGGACGCCATTCTGATAAATGGCCAGACCTTGTGAGCGGCCGCCAACGGGCGAGCTATCAAACCCGCGATAGGACACGTCGGTTCTAAAGCCGCTGCCTGCCGTATCCGACAGCACGATGCCGGGTACGTACTGTGCCAGCGCATTTTGCAATTGGCCCGAGCCGTCCTTGGCGATCGAGGCGGCCGAGACGATGCTGACGCCGCTTGGCACTTTGTCGAGCGGAATTTCGCTGCCCGCCAGCGGTGACATCTTGACGGGAGTTGAGCCCGATGGGGGCCCAGGCGGAAGCGCATTGGCAGTGACCTCCGCAGGAACCGCGACCTCTTGGACTTCAGGTGCGGGCGGAGCGGCAGGCGCCGGTTGTTTTTTTTCAGCGACAGGCTTCGGCTTTTTCTTGACGGGAGCGTCAGCCTCGACCTTTGGCTTGGCGGCGGGCGGGTCTTTTTGAATGACCTCTACTTCAGGCAAGACATCTTCAGGCTTCGGCGCATCCGCAGGGGAGGGAGCTGCCGTGGCATCTGGAGCCGCCGTGGCTGGCGGCGAAGGTGGGGCAACAGGCGCTGGAACCGTCGGCGAAGGCTGTGGGGCCGGTGCGACAGGACCGGGCTCGGCCGTCTGGGCTGTTGCGCTGCCCGCCGAAACGGCAGCAATAAGAAAGAGAGCTGTTACCAGAGCGTTATCCCGCTTCTTACCCGCTATTCGGCGCATGCTCAGTTGTCCCTCGTCAATGCTCAAAACGGGTAGAAGCCACTCAATTCAAGTTTGGGGGCACGAACGGCGCGATCTGTTTCCTCAACGCGAATGTCAAAATCGGGAAAAAGTCCCGATCTACCTTCCAAAAATGAAGACGTAATCCACGAGAATCTCCCGTGTATGCCGCCTTCGAATACGGCCACTCCATACCGTCGCAGTCAATCTGCAAGTCTGTTGTAGCAGCCAAGTTTTGTTACAATGTTGCGTTGGTGTGACCTGTCTGACACGCGGTTGGGCGGTGGCTTTGGCACGGTCGGGAACCGTGGCGCGAGGCTGCACAACCGCAGCATTGGTCAATGGGGAGGCCTTCCACGCGGCGTCACCTGGCGGCGGCCGTTGATCGACCACAGCCGACCTCGCAAAATTGTGAGCGGCAAGCGGCCGAGACCATTATGTCATCCAAAAAATGTCATGTTATACAGATACAAAAATAACCAGTATGCGGCCGTCAATGCTGGCCGTACGCGTGTGTGAAGGATGGAAAATTTGCTGCAAGCGCTGAATGTGCCCAGTTGGGTCTTCGTGGCGGTGCTGGGGATCGGGGCTGCCATGGCGACCAGTCCGGCCTTAGCCGAACCCGCTAAGCTTTCGATTGAACTCAACAAGCTAGAACCACAGGACAAGAATTGCCGCGCTTTTTTCGTGGTCGGCAACGGCAGTTCTACAGAGTACGAGAGTCTGCGCCTCGATCTCGTGCTCTTTCAGCCCGATGGAGTCATTGGACGGCGTATGGCTGTTAATTTCGCACCGCTTAAGGCGTCTCGGAAGATCGTCAAACAGTTCGATCTGGAGGGGCTTGCCTGCGACCAAATAGGCAGCCTGCTGGTCAATGATGTACTGGAATGCAAAGCCGCGCCTGAGGCGCCTGGTGATTGCATGGCAGGTCTATCGCTTTCGTCGCTTACAAAAGTTCAATTGTCGAAGTAAAACGCTGCCAATGCGTCAAGAGAGGCCTGCTCGTGTTTGTTCTCGCTGCTGAAACCACGTCTCACGGATTTACTGTCTGGGGTCTCATTCAACAGGCCGATCCGGTCGTCAAAGGTGTCATGGGGGGGCTGGTGTTAGCCTCGGTCGTATGCTGGGCGATCATCCTTGAAAAAGTGTACCGGCTGCGAGGCCTGTCGTCAGGCGTGAAGCAGCTTGAAAGCATCGCATCGGGTGGCAGCGCCGCGACCCCTACGGGCCTTCCAGCGCACCTGTTGGCGGCTGCCCGAGTCGAAGCCGAAGAAGGTGCTGAACGTGGCGAGGGCCGCTCGGATGTGCGTGCCCGCCTGGAACGGGCCATGCGTGTCGCCCTGAAAACGGATCTGCAAAAGCAGGAAAGGGGTTTGCCATTTTTGGCCACCATCGGTTCGTCAGCGCCGTTTATCGGCCTGTTTGGAACGGTGTGGGGGATCATGAATTCCTTCACCGCCATTTCCCAGCAGCAAGATACAAGCCTTGCAACCGTGGCTCCGGGCATTGCCGAAGCATTGTTTGCAACTGCGCTGGGGCTGGCCGCCGCCATTCCAGCAGTCATGGCGTATAACGCCATTGCCGTATCGCTAGGGCGCTATGCTGCGCGCGCAGGCGCTGCCATTACCGGGCTCGCCAAAAACCTGTCACAGCCCCATGGCGACGCCGCTGCCAAGCCCAACGTAGAGCCGTTGCGCGCTGGTAAACTGATGTAATCTGAGGTCATGTGATGGGTGCGTCTGCAGGCGGATTTGGCGGCTATGACGATGACGGCGAGACCAGCTACAAGCCGGTTGCCGATATCAATATCACGCCTATGGTCGATGTCATGCTGGTGCTGCTGATTATCTTCATGGTGGCAGCACCTTTGCTCGTGGCCGGTGTCCCAGTGGAACTGCCCAAGACCACGGCGGCGCGCATGGGGCAGTCGAAGAAGCCGATGGTGGTGACGCTCGCGGCCGATGGGCGCCTGCAAATCCGAGATGAATTCGTGACAAAAGACAATCTGATCTCGCGCCTTGCGCAGGTGCGGGCGGCAGAGGGTGATGCCGTGGTCTACGTGCGCGCCGACAAGAAAATCCCATACGGTGATGTTATGGATCTGCTCGGCCAAGTTGGGCAAGGCGGCTTTGGCAGAGTATCCTTGCTATCGCAAGCCGTACCCAAAGGAGGGAGCCAGGCCACACCTGCACCTGCCGCCCTCCAGGCTCCGGGAGCGTCGCCGTAAGATGAAGCAGCTGCGCGTCATCATGCTGGCTTTGTCGGCAGCGCTGCACGGTGCTGCGGGCTGGTACGTGTTCTCTCCTGAACGCGGCACTTCCTATGCGGCTGGCACCGGCGACGATCAGTTCATCATTGAGCAAGGCATTTCGATCGAGGGTGCGGCGCTCTTCGGTGAGGACACGGAAGCGATAGAGGCGGTCGAGGCAGAGCCCACCGAACTGAGCCAGGCACGTCCCGAAATTCAAGAAGTCAAACCGCTAGAGTTGAAAGAAGACACGCAGGTCGTGACCTCTGAAGCGGGCCCCGTGCAGGAACTGCCGGAGGAGGTCAAAGCGGTCGAGACGCCCGTCGAAAAACAGGTCGCCACGGTTGAGCAAGAGCAGATTGTGCCGGTTGAGGCCAAGCAAGCCGCTGGCGCGGTCAAAACCGGCGGCGATGCTTCCGCCAAGCGAATTTACGAAGGGCAGCTCCACAAACACATCATGAATAAAATTGTCCGCCCTAAAGCTGGGCAGCGCACGGGCCAGGTTCTGGTGCGCTTTACGATCGATCCGACCGGTGAAGTTATTTCCCGCGAAATCGCCAAAACGTCTGGCTTTCCCAACATCGATGCGGCAGCCCTCGCCACTATCGATCGTGCCTCGCCATTCCCTGCGGCCCCGGCTGAATTTGCTAGCAGCCCGCAAGTTCACACCGTGCCGTTCAAATACCGGGTGGAGTAACGGCGTGCATCGGGCGGTGGAAAGCCCCTCCATCAGCACACACTGGTCAGCTTCCCACAAAGTCCGCAGGGCCAAGTATCTGGCTGAGAACAAGCATCTGCCTGGGAATAGCTGCCGCGCCCGGCACCGTATTCGCTCAATGCTGGAATGACTTCTGTGACCAAGTTTGAGGCAGGTGCGGCACGCAGGCAACACCAGATGCCCCAAAGCTGATAACCCAGCCAACCCACGAAAAATTCGGGAAAAAGTCCCATTGAGGAGGAGGCGTCGAGTCAGCATCGTTTCCGATCGGGAAGCTGCGTCAAGCCGCTGCCTTCGCGCGTGTCATGCGTGCTTGATCGCTGCATTTGGGGGGACGTGATGGTTTGGGTGAAATCAGCGGCAGCTGCGCTTGCAGGAGGATTTGTCCTCTCCGGTGGCGTCGCTCTTGCGCAGCAAACGGGCGCTGACCCGTCCGGCGCACCGCCAGCGGCACAGAGCCCAGCAGTCCCTGCAGCGAAGCCGCCTGAACCCTCAGCCCCGGCACCGCAGGGTGCTCCCGCAGTGCCGCAGACGGCGGCTCCCGCCAAGGACCAGCTGCCCGACGTAGAAGTCATTCAAAAGCAACAGGCCGAGCCCAAGCCTGAAGCGCAGCCGGAAAAGAAGGCTGTAGTCAAAAAAGCTGCTGCTCCAAAGCCTGATGTGCAGACAAAGCCTGCCGAGGCTGCCGTCCAGCAGGTGCCAGCAACTGTTGCCGAGCCGCAGGAGTCCGCCGCGGCGGAGACCGGTGTCATAGATACTGCGGGACCGCCGTTGAGCGACACAGCTGTTCGCATGGCGCCCGGCAGCGGCAGTGAAATCCCGCTCGCCAAGGTGCCGAGCGCAGTTGGTCTCGTGTCCGCAGCCGACATTGCACGCGACGGCTCGGGCAGCGTGCAGAATTCGCTTCAGTCGCAGGTTCCCGGTGTCATTTTAACAGACCTCGGCGGCAGCTCGTTCAGGCAAGACGTCTCGTACCGCGGCTTTGACGCATCCCCGACCGGCGGCCGTGCGCAGGGCTTGGCCGTCTACCAAAACGGTATTCGCATCAACGAGGCCTTCGGCGATACGGTCAACTTCGACATCATTCCTGCAAACGCCATCAACGACATTCTGGTGGTTTCCAACAACCCTGTATTCGGCCTCAATGCTGTTTGCGGTGCCATAACGATTGGCATGAAGGACGGTTTCAACTATCAGAGTGCGGAAATCGACGTTATGGGCGGATCATTCGGCCGCCACCAGTTGGCAGTCCAGTACGGTGTCAGGAGTGGCAATGTCGGCGCATACGTTGCCGCAGAGGGTATCGAGGAAGAGGGGTTCCGCGATTTCTCCGCCTCCACGGTCAAGCGGCTCTATGCAGACCTCGGCTTTAAAGGCGATGGTGGGGAGTTGCACTTCAGCCTGACAGCCGCCGACTCCAATGTCGGCGTCGTCGCCGCTTCACCCATTGAGCTTCTCAATCGCGACTGGAACCGGACTTTCACCTCGCCGCAAGATACTGAACTCAAAGTCTTCATGCCCACCATCAGCGCCAGCTTGAAGGCGACAGAAACGCTGACTTTGTCGGGCAACAGCTACTATCGCAATTTCAAATCCGACGTCATCGACGGCAACCTCTCGGAGGTGGATGAGTGCGCTGATCCCGCAAACGCGGGGTTCTTGTGCCTGGCCGGAGACGGTGCGGAGGAGCGCGTTGAAGATCAGAATGGCAAGGAAGTTTTGGCCAGTGCGGTAGATGATCCGTTGGGTTCGATTGAACGCATTAAGACTGCCGCCG
>JANNXL010000078.1:0-20607 GCA_031409575.1 Hyphomicrobium sp. | reverse complement strand
CACATTGCTGCGGGCTGCACTCAAGTGATCAGCAACAATTTGCGCGCCCGATCCCACGATAAACACTTCAACGCCAAGCGGCACTTGAGTCATAAGGCCTGCAACCACTTGTGGCGACATCACCGCGGCTGTCGCTTCACTCGACTGCGCATCGTCAAACATTTGAACATAAATTTGGTCTTTGCGGGCATCGACGGCAACAAGCAACCGGCCTGACACTTCAGGATTGCGCAGCGCTGTCTCGGCCATTGCTGCAAGGGTCGGAACGCCGATGACCAGCGCGCCGGTTACCAGTGACAGAGCGCGCGCAGCAGCGATCCCGATACGCATCCCCGTGAAACTTCCCGGGCCAGCGGTCACCACGATGCGATCGAGATGAGCAAAAGAGAGATCCGCGCACGCCATGACATGTTCAACCATCGGCAGCAACGCTTCGGCATGACCGGTTTGGCGCAATTCAAACGCGCTCGATAGAACTCTACCGTGGCCGCTCACGGCGGCGGAGCAGGCTCCAAAGCAGGTATCGAGCGCCAGAATGTTCATGAGGAAACAGGCTATACGCTGAACATGACAGCCTGTCAGTTTGAAAAGGTTGCAAAACCAGGTTTAATCACTGGCGGTTCGCCTGATTTTCTGGCCACTCGGGACGTACGGGTGCAGATCGTCAGATGATTTTTGCCATTTCGTCGAACTCAAACCGCGGCGAGCGCGGGTGCACGCCGGCTGGATCGCCGTATCCTAAGTTACACAAGAAATTCGACTTTATCTCAGTGCCTGCAAAGAATTCCCGATCGGCGCCGGCGTTGTCAAATCCAGACATTGGCCCGCAATCGAGTCCCAGTGCTCGCGCCGCAAGAATAAAGTAACCGCCCTGCAGCGTGCCATTGCGAAATGCACTTGTGTCGGCGAACTCTTTGCTTCCGGCGAACCATGCGCGCGCATCTGTGTGCGGATAAAGTTTCGGAAGCTGATCATAAAATTTTAAATCGTGACCGATGATGGCTGTCACGGGTGCAGCCATGGTCTTCTCGGCGTTGCCGTCCATCAGCAGCGGTTTCAGCCGGGCCTTTGCTTCGGGTGACGACACGAACACGATCCGGGCTGGGCTCATGTTGACGCTCGTCGGGCCCCACTTCATCAGGTTTACGAGATCGTGCAGGAGCGATTCGCTGACTGCTTTCGGCTGCCAGGCGTTGTGTGTGCGCGCGGCGTAAAACAATTGATCGAGAGCCGGCGTGTCGAGACGATCAGACATGGAATTGCCTTTCTGCACTCATGTGTATGAAACTTTGCGGCAACAAAAGAGCCCTGTTTTGAACAGGGCTCTGAATGAATACGCAACGCTTGACGGGCCTAGGCCGCTGCTTGCACTTCCTGCACGTCAGGGCAGTAGTGCTTAAGGAGATTTTCAATTCCATGACGCAGCGTTGCTGTTGAACTGGGGCAGCCGGCACACGCTCCGCGCATGTGCAAGTATACGACCCCGTCGCGAAAGCCCGAGAAAATGATGTCGCCGCCATCCTGCGCCACTGCCGGGCGCACCCGCGTTTCGAGCAAGTCTTTGATGGTCGCGACGGTATCTGCGTCCTTTGGATCAAAGCTGCCGGCACCAGCGTCATTCGAGCTTGCCGCAGCGCCGGACGCCGCACCGGACATGTAGTGTTCCATAATAGCACCGAGCACCATCGGCTTCAGGTGCGGCCAGTCAAGTTCGCCCTTTGTAACCGAAATGAAATCGGATCCAAGGAACACACCGGTCACGCCATCGATGTCAAAGAGGCGCGCAGCCAATGGCGACGCGCTCGCATCAGACTTAGTGCGGAAATCAGCGGTGCCATCATTTAGAACCGTCTTGCCCGGAATAAACTTCAGGGTCGCCGGGTTCGGCGTGGCCTCGGTTTGTATGAACATAGCGTCGGCCTTTCGGTTTTGAGCCGTAGTTTAGAATTATTCGAATATATAGCGCCGTGCGCCTTGAAAGTCGAGGCCAAGGTCATAGCCAGGGATATACTGTCACGCCATGGCGATAATGTCGGCCAGCGCCAGATTGCCCGGAACAACTGTTACGGGGATCGGGAACGTGCCGGCCTTACCCGAAGCCAACGCTGCGACGAGGGGGCCTGGGCCTTTGGCATCAATTGACGCTCCGAGGACCAAAATGGCAATATCCTCGTCTTCAGCGATGACCTTCAGGATTACATCCGACTTAACGCCTTCGTGAATGACGTCTTCGCAGGCAACCTGTTCAAAACCCGCCAGATGCAGTTTGCGGCGGAACATACGGAACAGGGCTTTTGCCTTGACCGTCTCTTCTCCAATCTGCACTTGGCGCACACCGGCCCACGGCTGATGCTCCTGCGGTTCAATGACGTAGAGCATCGACAGCGAGCCCGAAGAATGGGCGATGCGGCTGGCCGCATAGTACAGCGCGCTTTCCACTTCCTGGCTGTCATCGACAATCAGCAGGAACTTGCGCGCGTGGCCAGATTCAAACGACCGGCGTTTTTTGATTTCAAGCATGATCGCATGCTGCCATGCGATTCTTACCAGAACAATAGGCGTTACTTCGCACGCGGCGGCCGGCTCGCGGAACGCGAGTCGCCGCGAGCCAAACAAAAAGAGCCGGCCGGGGCGCGCGAAGGGGCTTTAACTTTGCACACCCCGACTCCGCTTGGCGGAGCCGGCCGGGGCGCGCGCAGGCCAACTAACGTCCGAGCTGAACGACAATACCGGACTTGCCGTTGCCATTCTGGCTTGCATCATAAGTATGGCCCCGGCCCACCTGGAAAATGGCCATCGCATTGTTGTTGCCGTTTTGGGCAAGTGTGGCAGAGTTATTGCGGCCGCGCTGCACAACAGCGCCGAAGTTGCCTGACCCGTTTTGGCTCACGCCGGCGCCATTGTTCTTGCCGCGCTGGTCGACGAGGGCGGTGTTGCGAACATTGTTCGCCCAGCCGTAAATCCGCAGCCCTTCACGAATCGCCTGGGCTTGCTTGCCTTTCGGCGTCAAAATGATCGTCTTGCTCTGCCCGGCGATGGCCGAACCTGGCGGCATCACCATGCCACTCGCAACAGCCAGCGCGCAGGCGGCGACAAGTGTCCTGAACGGCATGGGATGTTTCCTTTGTCTGAACTCAAACACAACTCAATTGGCGTGCTTAAAGTGAGCCGCCGACGCGTTCCTTGCAGCTGACCGTGTGTCCGTCAGCCGTCACGCGTAGCGATGCGGTGTAGCCGCCGTCACCGCCAAGCGACACCTGGCCGAGCGTGGCCTTACCGCCGGAGCCGACACTGAACTCGCCGCCCTGGTTGATGTTCGAGCTGCCGCCGCCCCCCGACTTCGTGATGTTGAACTGATACGAGCCATCGACGGCACCGTTTGCAAACACCACGCCCTGAAGCGTGACACTCCCGCCGCCATGCGACTGATAAATTTCGCAACGTAGCCCGCCACCGCCGCCTGCTGCCGCCTGATCGGGCGCAGCCAGCATGAACCCCAGTCCCATCACACCGGAACTGGCCAGCAGTGCCAACGGCTTCGAATACTTGGACATGATCCTGTCTCCTGAGTGAGGAACTGTAACCGGTTTGAGAAGTGGCCGGGGCAGCACCCGCTGTGCGCCCCGGCTGTTGTTGATGTCTAACCGCGCATTAGTCCTGCACGATCACAGCGACGTTGCCGGCACCGACCTGACGCGTGTTGGCGTGGTTGTTTCGGCCGGCCTGAATGACGCCCACGGCGTTGCCATGGCCATCCTGTGAGGTCACAACCGTGTGGCCCGAACCGAACTGCGCCACACCAGCGATGTTGCCGCGGCCACGCTGATATGTATCAGCCTTATTGCGGCTGCCACGCTGGCCGATCACAGTCACGTTGCGCGAACCGCGCTGATTGCTGATCGCAGAGTTGTACCGGCCAGCTTGATCAACGGTCAGGCGATTGGCATAGCCCGACTGGCCGCCGCCAACGCCGTTGCCGATGCCATACTGCTGGATCGAAACGCTCGAACCGCCAGCCTGGGCGGTGGTGAGGCCGCCGGCCATTGTCAGAGCAACGGCACCGAGGGCAAGAATGGTACGGGTCATCATAGGGAATTCTCCTGGGTTTGGCAGTGGCGTCTGGTTTCGGCCAACTCACTCACTGTCCACCTCTCGAGTGGATGTTGCGGTTTTAGCCGGAGCCCTCTGAACCCGTTCTGAACCCGAAATTTACCTGCGGTTCATGTGGCGCAGTGTGTGCCCGGTGCTGTTCAAAGCGCCGGACGGCTGCTATCCAGCGCAACATTCATATCTTGCCGCGTCTTAAGGGACCGAGGGGCCATCGCATGCGAGTTCTGGTAACTGGCGCCGCCGGATTTATCGGATACCACACCGCTGAACGGCTGCTCGATCAGGGCGACGAGGTCATCGGGCTCGACAATCTCAACTCGTATTATGATGTGCGTTTGAAAGAGGCTCGACTTGATCGCCTCGCACGCTTTCCAAATTTTCGCTTCGTCAAACTTGATCTCGCTGACCGTGACGGCATAGCGGCGCTATTTGCATCCGAAAAGCCCGAACGCGTCGTGCATCTCGCTGCACAAGCCGGTGTGCGCTACTCAATCGAGAACCCGCTCGCATACATCGACAGCAACATCAACGGCTTTGCGAATATTCTGGAAGGCTGCCGCGCGGTGAAGGCGCAGCACCTTGTGTATGCCTCATCGAGCTCGGTCTACGGCGCAAACTTATCGATGCCGTTTTCAGTCGATGATGTCGTCGATCATCCGCTCAGCCTTTACGCCGCCACCAAGAAGTCAAACGAGTTGATGGCGCACACGTATGCGCACTTGTTCCGGTTGCCGGTCACCGGGCTGCGCTTCTTCACCGTGTATGGGCCATGGGGGCGGCCTGATATGGCGCTGTTCAAGTTCACCAAGGCGATGCTCGCAGGCGAACCCATCGACATCTACAACAATGGCCAGCACGCACGCGACTTCACATACATCGACGATATTGTTGAAGGCGTGGTGCGCACGCTGGACCGCGTCGCCAAGCCTGATCCCGAATGGACGGGACTGTCGCCCAACCCGGCAATCTCGAACGCCCCGTACCGGCTCTACAACATCGGTAACAATCAGCCGGTGGAATTGATGGATCTTATCAGTTGCCTTGAAGAGACGCTGGGAGTGACGGCGCGCAAGAATTTCCTGCCGATGCAGCTAGGCGATGTTGAAAAAACTTACGCCAACATCGACCGGTTAACCGCCGACACGGGATTTACACCCTCGACGAGTATCAACGAAGGCGTAACCAAGTTTGTCGCTTGGTACCGCGGCTATTATAAGCCTTAACTGGCCTTAAACATTGCGGCGGCATAGTCCCGTGAATGTCGAGAACCGGGCCGTGCATCCGGCGGGGAGAACTGATCTATGCCGTCTCAAGTCATTTGGATGATGATCCTGACGATCAGCGTCTGTGCCATTATTTTGAGCGCAGCAATCGGCGACCCGCCCCTTCTCATGTTCATGACCGGTGCTGTCAGCCTGGGTCTCGCCCTCATTGCCATTCGCGACTACCGCAATCTTGAATCCGAAGGCGCAACGCGCGGCCAGCTCAGCGCATCTACAGCGCGCCACATGGGGCTCATTTGGGCGTGGGGTGGTCTGGGTTTGCTTGTTAGTTATGGACTGCTGCTGCCCAAAACGTGGCACGAGTGGCCGGTTTTCTTTGGCGGTTTTGCTGCGGCGGCCGTCGCCTGCCTGATTTTTGCCGCCACGCTTACGCGCGACGAGGAACTCGGGCGCAAGGACGACGCCATGATCAATCTTGGCCGCTATCTTACAATTGCTCAGTTGCTCGGCATGCTCGCAACGCTGATCGGAATTTGTATCGATCCCGACAAGCGCTTGCTTTCGGATGCGCGGCCTGACTGGGTCGCCAACAACATCTTTGTTGCCGGTGCCATCGCTTTGACAGCTGTCAGCGCCTATGCACTGATGCGAACGAGACAAACGGAAGCCTAGCTTTAGCGGGGCTTGCTCATCGGGGCCTCTCATGCGCTCTCTGACTTGGCTTTACCTCGCACTGATAGCTGGCTCAATTGCACTCACGGCAGGAGCAATTCTAACAAGCGTGCCACTCGCAATCGCAGGTGCTGGCATTTTTGCCATCGCTATCCTTACGTCCGCGATTTCTGCCAGCAAGACGCTGCGCTATGCCGGCACTACAATCTCAACCCGCATCAAACACACAGCGGCGCTTGATATTGCGCGCCACCACACGCTGCTTGCGGCACTCTCCTACGCATGGGCTGCGTGCGGGTTTGCGGCTGTGTATCTGCTCTCCGATCTCGTTTGGTATCACGCCTACCAATATGGGTCGGGAGCATTTCTCGGTGCGTGCGGGTTGTATTTTCTCTATCGTCGCATGTCGTGGGCCGAAACCGCGACCCCGCCACCCATTGCCCTCACCGCTCTGCATGCGCTCGCTGCGGGTGGAGGTCTTGCGTACTTAATTGGAACCGGAAAAATTGTGAGCCTGCGCACCGATTGGCCCGGCAATGTGATCTTCGTCAGCGGCGGCATTACAATAGTGCTGTTGTGCCTGATTGCGATCCAAGCGCAATTGACGTTGCGTTCCAAAGACGCTTGATTTTCTAATCCGGGCAGTGCGGGCATGACGCGCCCGATGCAACGGGATGTCCGCACACCTCGCAAAGCCGGTGCTCGCCTTCTTCCAGCCCGTGCTGAACCGCAACGCGCTCATCAAAAACGAAACACTCACCTTGCCAGAGGCTGTCTTCGTGCGGCACCGTTTCGAGGTACTTGAGAATGCCGCCTTTTAGGTGAAACACCTGCTGGAAGCCTTCAGCCAGCATAAAGGCCGAAGCCTTTTCGCACCTTATTCCGCCGGTGCAGAACATCGCGACCTTGCGGTGCACTTTGGGATCGAGTGTGGTGCGCACAAACTCCGGAAAATCGTTGAATGCCGCTGTTTGCGGATCCACCGCACCCGGGAATGTGCCCACTTTGAATTCATAGGCATTGCGCGTGTCGATCAGCGTCATATCAGGATCGCGAATGAGGGCGTTCCAGTCGCTGGCAGCGACATAGATTCCAGCTTGCAACGCCGGGTTCGCATCAGGAACGCCAAAGGTGACGATCTCGCGTTTGATTTTGACCTTCAAGCGTTGAAAGGGTACCTGCGCTGAAGTTGATCGCTTCGTTTCGAGATCGGCAAAGCGAGGATCTGAGCGCAGCCACGATTCGAATTGACCGATCGACGCGCGCGACCCTGCAATCGTGCCATTGATGCCTTCCGTGGCGAGCAAGATCGTGCCTTTGATCTGCCGCGCGGCGCATTCGCCAAGAACCGCGGCGCGGACGTCCGCCAGGTTTTCGATGGTCACAAACTTGTAAAACGCTGAGACGGTGAAGGTCATGTTTGCATTCGAAAGAGCGCCAGATATGCACTCACTTCTGGCACTTTGGGCACCAAAATGTCGAGCGCCCCGATTGGACTGAACGCCTCACAGTGCCGTCGCAGCCGGACCGCACGCACGGCTGGCCTTCGCGGCCATAGACCCGGAAGCTTTCTTGGAAGTTGCCTTCTTCACCGCCGGATTGACGATAATCACGCAGCGTTGACCCGCCCGCCGCAATTGCCTCGTTCAAAACTTCGCGTATGACCGGCACCAGTGCCTTGGACCGGGAGTTCGGCACGCCACGGCGCCCCGCAAGCCGCGCTGCAGATGCCAAGGGCGACACGCCGGCCCGGAACAGCGCTTCGCACACATAGATGTTCCCCAAGCCTGCGATGTGCCGCTGGTCCATCAGAAAGGCCTTTGCTGGCATTCTACGTTTGTCGGCACGGCGCGAGATGTAAGCAGCCGACAGCGCGTCACTCAAGGGTTCAACGCCGAGTGACCTGAACAGTGCGTGCTGTTCGAGATCCTTTGCGTTGACCAGCAACATGAAGCCGAAGCGGCGTGAATCGTTATAGGTGACAGAAGCACCGCTCTCCAAATGCAGCACCGCATGATCGTGTTTGGGGTCGGCACCGCCATCGTAGACATAGTCGCCAAGCACCCTGGCCTGCAGTGCACCGTTTAAGGGTGCGGGCTGCACAACTGAAATCCGGCCGCTCATGCCAAGATGCACCACCAGTACTTCGCCACTTGACAGCGCGACGAGTAGATATTTCGCGCGCCGCTCAATGCGTGTGACTGTCTGACCTTCGAGGCGGGCTGCGAAGCGCTCAGGAAATGGAAATCGCAGGCCAGCGCGCCGCTGTTCGACGCGAATAACGCGCACACCTGCCAGCACGGGTTCCAACCCGCGGCGCACTGTTTCAACTTCTGGCAACTCCGGCATGGCACGTGTCTTAGAGTTTTTTGGCACGCCGGCAAAGGGTTTGGCCTAACGGATCAAAAACAGCGGCCCGTTATGATCGGCCGCAAACTCGGCGAGCCCGCCTTCGAGCGGCAGAATGGCGCCGCCAAGCCGTGCGATCACAAAGCCGGCACTCAGGACCTGCAAAACGCCCGCCAGCGCAGCGGGGCTTGCCGCCGTTTCCGGCGCGAGGATCAAATCTTGGGAAACGTCGCCACCTAAAAGCAGCCGCACCTGTCCATCCATCCAGGCTAGTGCATCCGCATCGCCACCAAACAAAATGAGATGCACGTCTTGTTTCTTGAAACCGGCCAGCCGCTCGGCGGCGCGCAGCATCGGCTGAACATGAGCCAGTTGCTCGACCACGGCCACGACGGGCCCAGATGTACGCGATGCGCCGCGCCCAGCGACAACGACCCCTGTCACGTCTTCAATGCCGTTGAAGAGTTCAGCAATATGCGCCTCGGTCGCTTTGGTGACAGCTTCTGCCAGGACCGCAACATTCCAAGGTCCGTTTTCAGAGCACGCAGACGCGAGCGCCGCCACAGCGTCATCGCGCAGTGTCCGGCAATGCACAGGAACTCCCGCAGCCTCAGCCGCCATCACCACAACGCCATGCTGTGTTGCAGCCTGCTGGTCCAGCGCAGCATTGAGCCCAGCGGGGTTAACTGGAACAGCCGTTCCACTGCTCAATGTCACTTCGCGCACAAAGCTGAAACTGGCGAAGTCCACCAGTTGCGGGTCTTCGACAAAAAGGCTTTCGAGACCTGCATTGAAACTGCAGGCAACATGCAGAGCTGCTTCCAGTGCAATGGGTGCATTGGGTGCACTGCCAGCCAGTTGCAACACCACGCGCCCACTGTTTTCGCCTGATTCTGCGACGTGAGCGATCATGCGCGATCCGGAATTTTGGTGAACGGTTGCGGCAGACGGGCAGCGCGTTGCGCAAACACGTGCTGAATGTGGCCTGCGTCGATGATCTTGTCTTCCGCTTGTATTGCGCCGTGATGCGCTTCTGCCAGCACGCCGGTCAGTGCGTCTTCGGCGAGTGACAGCCAGCCCGGGCCGTTTGCGCCGTTTGCGTTACCGCCCGCGCGACTTGCGCTGTCGCTGATCAACGCCGAAACGGCAGCAGCGGTGAGCGGCAGACGTGTGTCGCGCGCGACCAGTTCAGCGATCCAGGCAGCAAAGGTTTTTTCGTTTTCGGGCGTGCGTTCGAGGCGTTCCGCGCACCTCGCGGTGATCTTGAACAGTGCTATGAAACCGGGATCCTTTTTGCACAGCCGTTGGTAGGTGGCGTCATCAGTCAGCAGCACGGCTTTGACGTCGAGGGGGATTGGCGCGGCGGAAAGGGAACGCGGCCCGGCGTGTATCTTACGAGTCGCCAGGGCTTGCTTCAGTGTGCGAAAAGCTTCTGGCGCGTCTTCAAGGCTGCCTGCCTCAATCAACAAATACCCGCCATTGGCACGATGTAAATCGCTGTGCAGTACCGCCGAAAGCAACGATTTTTCCGGCTCCACGTGATTGGCCCGCGCAGCCCCTACCGCAGGCTGCACTTGCGAATATGCAACAACCGGCGCGTGGTTCAGCTGTGCCACTGGCACCGTCATGACATTCACAAGATACGCCTGAAAGCGGGCATCGCGGGTGATGCATTCTGGTCCCGGTTCACAGCCAGGGGCGAAGGCGTCGCACAAAAACACATCGCAGTTGCGAATGAGATTTGCCTTCGCACCCTCAAGAAACGCGAGCGCTTCAGGTTCATTTGCAAAATGCTCCGTCACCGGTTCGAACGCCGAGTCAGCAGCACGCTGCGCCTCTGCCGTGCGAAGCGCTTGCAGTGCCTTCTGGTGCTCGCGTTCGCGGCTTGGGGTTTGTTCGAGAATGGAAGTCATTTCCGTCTGCAACGCCGTAATCCGAATTTCGATGTCGCTGCGCATATCAGCTGGCAACTGTGCAAAGACCGCAGGCTTTACCACCTTGCCGTCATGCATGGGCGCGAGTCCGAACCCATTCGGCGTGCGCAAGAGCGCGATGTTCTGTTCTGCGGCTTTCTGTTGAAGTGCCGCGATCGCGGCGTCCAGTGCGCCCCGGTGGGCGTCGTTACACTGCCGTTGCCGCACTTTGTAGGCGGCGCCGGCCAATACAGACGGTAGCGTCGTGCAGAGTTCAGCCAGCACTTCAATCATGCTTTGTGCGAGAATTCTGCCACTGCCTGTGGGAAGCCGGATTGCCTTGGGCGATCGTGCGTCGTCAAAATTGTGCACATAGATCCAATCTGGCGGCATTGGCTTTTTCGCGGCATTCGCATTCAGCAAATCGAGTATGGCACGATGTGCTGCGCTCCCCGCTTCCGCCAAAACGCAGGCGTGATAGTCGGGTTCATCGATATCAAGTGCAAATTGGATAGCCGAAAGTACGTGCTCCTGCCCAAGCCACCCAGGCCGTATTTTAAGGTCATCTGTGGTCTTGAACCCGAGCGCGGGAGAGCCTGTGCGCGAAGGCTCTTGATCCGCTATCACTGCAGGTGTTTCGTCTGGATCAGCTTCAATCGCGGCAGGCGCGGGACTAGCGATGGCAGTCTCGTTGAGTAATGCCGGATCTTTTTTGGCGCGCCTGAAAAACATAAACTCGCTCGCGGCTGTTGTGGGGAAGGTCTAGACGGCGGCATAAAGACTGCTGAAATAGAGCGCAACAATGCAACTCATCGAGCGGGACTTTCCGCGTGTTGGGCCAGCTCTCACCCCCGCATGGCGGATCCATGACCAAAGACAGCAAAAGTGTGGAGTGCGACTCTCCCGTCACAGTGGCCCTAACCCCAGCCGATGAGCCGATGCTGTCACCCGACGGACGCCAGTCGCCCGCATCACTGGAGATCGCCCGCGGTACCATTCGTTTTTTGACGCAGCTGGGGTATGCTTGCTTGACGGAACTGCCGCTGCCGAACGGTCAGCGTGCCGACATCGTGGCCCTCTCGCGCACCGGAAATATTCTAATTGTCGAGATTAAGTCGTGTTTGAACGACTTTCGCACTGACCAGAAATGGAGCGGCTACCGCGAGTATTGCGATGAACTTTATTTTGCCGTAACCACGGATTTTCCCGCCGCAGTACTCCCTGAAGACACGGGCCTCATTCTGGCCGACAGGTTTGCAGCCGACATGGTACGTCCAGCGCCCGAGACGCCGCTTGCAGCGGCACGCCGCAAGGCTATGACGCTGCGCTTCGCGCACGCCTCCGCGAGGCGGCTGTCGTCGATTTATGACCCCGGCCTGCCCGTGCTGCTGACGACAGACTTAGATTGATTGCGAAGCGTGCCGCTACTTCGGCGCGCGTTTAGCCAGGATGCGTTGCAGCGTGCGGCGGTGCATGTTGAGGCGGCGCGCCGTTTCCGACACGTTGCGATTGCACAGCTCATAAACCCGCTGAATGTGCTCCCAGCGCACGCGATCGGCCGACATCGGATTCTCTGGCGGCGGGGCTTTGGTGTTGGCGGGGGCCAGGAGTGCATCCGTCACGTCGTCAGCGTCGGCAGGCTTTGCCAGATAATCGACCGCGCCGAGCTTCACTGCCGAAACAGCGGTTGCAATGTTGCCATAGCCGGTCAAAACAATGATGCGCGCATTGGGCTTGAGGCGCGTCAGCTCAGCGATGACATCAAGCCCGTTTCCGTCTTCCAGTCGCATATCGACTATCGCAAAGGCTGGCGCCTTTTGGCGAATGAGGTCAATACCTTCGGCAACTGAATGGGCGCTGCGCACCTCAAAGCCGCGCAACTCCATGGCACGCGAAAGCCGCTGCAAAAATGCCCTGTCATCATCGACGATAATGAGTGACTTATCTTCGGGCAGTTCGTCTGGTCTGAATGAAAGATCTTCGGTCACGTTGGTGTCCTCCCGCGCCGGAACTTTATAGACCTGTCTTGGCCCCCGCCAAGCCCCAAAGCACAGGGTTAACGAGGGAAAATCGCCGGATACCCTTAATCCTGATGGTACTGATCGCGAAAGGGCGGTCTTAAAACCCTAAGCTCCTAAGCGCCCAGGCTGCCAGAAGCGGATTTAGTTGCAGAGACCAACGCACCGTCGGCAGCGCTATTTCGCTCAAAAATCTGGCGCGGCCAGATGATACGCACGATGGCACCGTGGGCCGGAAGTGACCGGTTCTCGAGCGACAACCGCGCGCCAGATCGCTCCAGCAGCGTCTTTGCGATAAAGAAGCCTAGGCCCAGTCCATGCGCTTCCTCGACATTGACCGCACCGTTGCGGCCAGGTTCGAGGGTCCGGGATCCGGCGGGCCGTGTCGTGACGTAGGGCTCTCCCAAAGCGTCTATCATGCTCGGCTTGAAACCTGGCCCGTCGTCGCTGATCGTGACGACGATCGCGGACTCGTCCCATTCGGCGAGGGCCTCGACCTTCGTGTCAGCAAAGTCGACGGCGTTCTCCAAAATGTTGCCAAAACCATAAATCACGCCAGGCTTGCGCTCCGACAAAGGCTCAGCGACGGAGGCGCCGCTTGCGTGTGGCAAGGGCCGCGCCACCACGGTAATTTTCTTTACTTCGCCCTGGTACGGCAGCGACGCTTCAGTCAGCATTTCCTGGATCAAGAGCCCAGTATAGTGCGGGTCTTGTTCTGCTGGCTCCTTGGTCAGCTTGCGTAAGATATCGCGGCAGCGTTGCGCCTGGGTGCGCAGCAGCTGAATATCTTCAAGGATCGGACTGTCTTTGCCAAGCTGGCGTTCGAGTTCGTTGGTGACCAGGGTGATCGTTGAGAGCGGCGTGCCGAGTTCATGTGCCGCGGCCGCGGCTAACCCATCGAGTGCATGAAGCTGCTGCTCGCGGGCGAGTACCAATTCCGTTGCCGACAATGCCGCCGACATCTCGCGGCCTTCCTTTGTCAGCCGCCACGCGTAGAACCCGAGAAAAATCATGCCCGACATGACCGAGATCGCAATTCCGGCGCGATAGAGCGGCGGTAGATGCAGCAGTTCGCCGGCCTGCCACGGTAGCGGCAGCGACCAGACGGCCAGTGCCGCAGTCGCTGCGATTCCCAACAGTCCAAGCACGATTGTATTTGCGGGTGGAAGCGTCGCGGCTGACACCGTGACTGGGGCGACAAGCAACAGCGTGAATGGGTTGTCGATACCGCCTGTAAGATAAAGTAATGCTGCAAGCTGCAGGATGTCATAAGCAAGAAGCCCCATCGCAAAATTTACGGGCAGCCGGAAACGCGCAGGATACGTGATGGACAAGATCACGTTGATCCAAGCCGAAACGGCAACGACCATCAGGCACGATGCCAGCGGCAACTGAAAGCCAAGCCCGATCGCCACCACAGCGATGGCGGCCAGCTGACCCAGCACCGCCAGCCAACGCAAACGCACGAGGGTGTGCAGACGCAAGCGCCTATCGGCGGGCGAGTTGAACATCGGCACGCTGGTGGTCATTGATCGGCCCTGCAGTTTGTTCTTTGGCGTTGAATTTAGGAGGCCTGCTCCCCGCTGTGCCAAGATGCGCTCGACTGTAGGCCAGAGTGCCGCAGCTTGCCAGGGGACGTGACTTGTCCCACAACCCCGTCTGATTGCTCAGACAGTGATTGGCAAAACCGAGCGGCGCCCGCTCCTCGTAAAATTGTGCGCTTAACGGGATCTTACTTGAGGGCCGCGTTCCATGACACCGCGCGTTATTCTGATCACCGTTATTGGTCTGCTGGCAGGTGCGGCGGCAGGTTTAACCTTCATAACTCGGCAACCAGCCGGCGTTGCACCGAAATCGACGAGCACGGGACAAGCCCTGATTGGCGGCCCTTTCAGCCTGACCACGATGACCGGCGAGGCCGTGACCGAAAAAACGTATGTGGGCCGGCCGATGCTCGTTTATTTCGGGTTCACGAACTGCCCAGACATCTGCCCCGCAGGTCTGCAGATCATCTCTGCGGCTCTCGATCTGCTCGGCGGCAAGGCAGCTGGCGTCACGCCGCTTTTCATCACGCTGGATCCCGAGCGCGATACACAAGCAAAGCTCTCCGCGTATATGAAAAGTTTTCACCCGCAGCTGATCGGCTTGACGGGTTCACCCGATGAGACTGCGCGCGCAGCGAAAGCCTATCGCGTTTATGCAAAAAAAGTCCCCATTGGAACCGCACCCACCGACTACAGCGTCGATCACTCAGGCTTTATGTATTTGATGGATGCCAGCGGAAAATACGTGACACACTTTCCCCACAACACCAGCGCAGAGAAATTGAGCTCGGCTTTAACTGCAGCACTTGCGAAATCTTGACGCTAAGGGTGCACGCAGCGAAGCGACGCCGAAAGCCGAGACAGATAAACGCGCTGTGATCAAGTGCGCCGAGGTGTCGTGGGGCGTTGGCGCAACAGTGAGACGTTCGTGTCGGTCGCAACACGCTTTCGAGCTTTGGGTGTGCACGATGATCTTGCTAGAGACGCAAATCAGTTTCGTTGCTTCGTTCGTTGCTTCGCAGTTCGTGGCCGCGGGATCAGCTCTCAGGCACCAAGCACGGCGCGAGCATTCCCCAAGCATTCTTTGTGCAGTCAACCGGCCTTGTCAGCTTAAACTTACTTTGACGGTCAACTGAGGTCCTCCATGCGCAAAGCGCCGGCAGCTAAACCACGATCGCGACTTCGCGAGGAATTATCTGTGCTGGGCGCCCCCGTCGAAGTTCGCCGCCACGCGGGTGCCCGCCGGTTGACGTTACGTGTCTCGCGAACGAGGCGCGCGGTTATCGTGACGCTGCCGCTCCAATGCGATCTGGGTGAAGCCGGAAGTTTTCTTAACCGCAACATCGATTGGGTTCGGGCTAGACTTGACAGCCTGCCTCAGCCCGTCGAATTCCGCGACGGGGCTTTCATGCCGTTGCGCGGACAAACTCATCGGCTTGTTTTCACTGGAACAAAATGCAACGGGCGCCTTGGCGTCGTGGTCCGCCAGACGGGGCGGCCGTTCCCTGAACTCCACATTTCTGGTGACATCGAACGCGCGCCGCGGCGCATCAAAGACTGGCTCGCAGCCCAAGCCAAGGCTGATCTTACGGAGCGGGTCGCCCATCACGCCCATGCGCTAAACGTCAAGCCAAAACATATTGCCGTGCGCGATCAGGCTAGCCGCTGGGGCTCATGTTCGACAACAGGCGTGCTATCGTTCTCATGGCGCCTCGTCATGTCCCCGCCAGCCATACTCGATTATGTCGCCGCGCACGAAGTGGCGCACTTGCGGGAAATGAACCACGGTGCGCGCTTCTGGGCGCACGTGCGCAACACGTATCCCGATCTCGATGAAGCCAAGCGCTGGCTGCAGATTTATGGTCTCGACTTGCACCGCTACGGCGCGACGGGGAATTAGATACCTAACTTAAGTCAGCCAGGCGGACCGCCAAGTGACATGACGCTCCTGGGCGGGCGCACGACGATGCGGCCAGTGTTTGGGCTAGACGGCTTTGTTCGCAGCATCTGACGGCCAATCATTTGATCGGACTTAGCCAGCGTGTCCTTTTCCGCACCTGACCCGGCGAGTGCGCGCTCGATCAAGCCGGGATCAATGGCTTCTGAAGGATAAGCGACAGACGGGCTACCTGCCCTGGTGTTTTGCAGGGACGCGGCAGACGCCGTTTCTGCCGGTAGCGCTCCCGGCACTGATCGGGCTTCACGCAGCCATGGCAGATCTTCAAACCCAAGTGTATTCGCCGAGACCAGTTCGCCGCTGGGACCAGAGGGCACTAAATCATCAACGCCCGGAAGTGCCAACGGCATCTTACCGCGATGGGCCGCGGTCATAATTTGTTGCCAGATGCTGGCCGGTAAACTCCCGCCCATCACCTTGTTCATAGGGCGGCCATTGTCGTTGCCAACCCAAACCCCGCCAGCAAGATATGACGTGTAACCGACAAACCAGGCGTCGCGAAAATCTTGTGTTGTGCCCGTCTTGCCGCCCGCCATATGACCGGGCAGTGCCGCCCGGCGGCCGGTGCCCCACGTCATGCCGGCGCGCAACATGTCATTCATGGCGGCCACGTGCGCCGGGGCGATTGCCAGTGTTTCTCCTTGCGCCTCCCGCGCGTAAAGCACACGGCCAGAACTCATGCGTACGCGCCGGATGCAATGCGGCTCAACTGAACGCCCGCCGTTGGCGAAGCTGCCGTAGGCGCTGGTCAACTCCATCAAATTGACTTCCGAAGTGCCGAGTGCCAGCGACGGGTCTTGCCGCAAATCCGATGTGATCCCAAGCCGCTGTGCCGTTGCGACGACAGCCTGGGGGCCAACTTCCGAAATGAGCTTCACGGCCACCGAGTTGATGGATTGAGCGAGCGCATGGCGCAAACTCACCGCGCCAACGTACTTGCCGCTGTCGTTGCGCGGCGACCATCCCCCAATAGTGAGCGGCGTGTCGTAGACCAAGCTGTCGGGCGAGTAGCCAGCTTCTATGGCAGACAGATAGAGAATTGGTTTGAAGGCCGAGCCAGGCTGACGCAGCGCCTTCACCGCACGATTGTATTGGCTCTCAGCGTATGACTTGCCGCCGACCAGGGCGCGTATACCGCCTTCGAGATCAAGCACAACCACAGCGGCCTGACTTGCGGCAAGCGCATTGCCGTTGGCGGTCAACTCGGCCGAAACAATTTGGGCGGCGCGTTTTTGAAGTTCCGCATCAAGAGTCGTTTCCACAACAATCTCGGCGTGGCCGGAACCCGACATAGGCGGCAAGCGCTCCAGCACGAAATCGATGGCGTAGTCGACGCCGCTGTCTTCGCGCATGCGCTTTTCTTGCGAGAAGCGCACGTTATCCAGTTGGGCGCGCTGGAATTCGGCGGCCGTGATCACGCCAGCGTCGCGCATTTTGTTCAACACACTGCGGCCGCGCGTCAACGCTTGTTCGGGGTTGGACGTGGGCGCGTATTTGGACGGCGCTTTGAGAAGCCCTGCAATCACAGCGGCCTCGGCGAGGCTTATTTCGCGCGCAGACTTGTTAAAATAGCGCTGTGAGGCGGCTTCGATGCCCTAAGCACCGCCACCGAAGTACACACGATTGAGATAAAGTTCGAGAATCTCATCTTTCGAAAGACGCACTTCGAGCCAAACCGCCAGAGCAAATTCTTCCAGTTTGCGAGACAAGGTGCGCTCGGGCGAGAGGAACATGTTCTTGGCGAGCTGCTGCGTAAGCGTCGAACCGCCTTGCGCAAAGCGCCCCGCGCGCAGGTTGGCGAACATGGCACGCACCATGCCGGAAGGGTCAACGCCCCAATGGCTGTAAAAGCGGCGATCTTCGGTGGCAACCACGGCATCGGTCACGCGGCGCGGCAACAGTGACAGCGGCATGTAATCATGCGCCGTGCCGCGCTCTGCCAGGACCGAACCATCGCGCGCTAAGATTCGAACAACCGGCGACGGCACTTGCTGGCGGGCTTGAAGCGGATTGGGGAACACGACCGTGTAGTAGATCAGCAAAGCACCAAGTGCGATCAGTGCCAGCACTACTACAGCAGCCGGCGCGAGAACCACGAGGCGTAGCGGCCGGGGCAGGGCGCGAAGGTGCGTTTTGCGTTTCAGGTCTGGCGCGGCGGAGCCAGCAACTCTATCGTCCCCGATACCAAGGGCTACGGGTGATGTGGAATTGGAAGAAGCCATTCGCTCTGAGTCTCTTGCGGACGCAGGACCTCTTGGCTTGTTAAAAAAGGCCATGCCCGCAAACGCCCTCAATCCTCACAGCCGGTCCCGCAGTTGCGGCACCGTCGTGCCCCGCAAGCTGTGCCGGTCGCACTGTAGTCGGATGATCTCTAAGAGGCGGTTAACCATGCTGCATGGGTCGGCCGATCACTGACTTGCTCCGGCAACAGCTCATGCCTTGCGCACTCAACTCGTGTTCGCCCTTCGTTCGCCAAAATGGCGTGCTGAATAATGCGAGTGAGTTTGATCCTGCCCCTAACCTCAGCTTAACCTTGTGTCGCCAGTGTTCAGTTATGAGTGTCCGTTAATGGTTGCGCGTCTTGCGGCCGTCATCTCAAGTGTCAGTTGCGTTTTTGAAAGTTCGAGTTCCATGGCTGCCAAGCGCCGTTCCGCGTCCGCTTTAGAAACCAACCGCGTCATCCTCGGCGAATGCCTGGAGGAGTTGCGCAAGATCCCGTCTGAAAGCGTTGACCTCGTTTTCGCCGACCCGCCCTACAACTTGCAGCTAGGTGGCGATCTCTTGCGCCCCAACAACACGCGCGTCGATGGCGTCGATGATGCCTGGGACAAGTTCTCGGACTTCGCAGCTTACGATCGTTTTTGCCTCGCGTGGCTGACAGAGGCCAAGCGCATCCTGAAGCCCGATGGCGCGATTTGGGTGATCGGCTCCTATCACAACATTTTCCGGCTCGGAGCCGCTCTGCAGGATCTGGGCTTCTGGATCTTGAACGATGTCGTTTGGCGCAAAGTGAACCCGATGCCGAATTTCCGCGGCAAGCGCTTCACGAACGCGCACGAAACGCTGATCTGGGCCGCCCGCGATCAGAAATCGCGTGTCACGTTCAACTATGAAAGCCTCAAGGCACTCAATGACGACCTGCAAATGCGCTCGGATTGGCTGTTTCCAATTTGCGCAGGCCCTGAGCGATTGAAAGATGATGGCGGCCGCAAGGCGCATCCGACGCAAAAGCCGGAAGCCCTTTTGAACCGGGTATTGCTCGCATCGACCAACACCGGCGATGTCGTGCTCGACCCATTCTTCGGCACCGGCACAACGGGCGCCGTTGCCAAGCGTTTGGGCCGGAAGTGGATCGGCATTGAGCGCGAAGAAGATTACGCCAAAGCGGCCACCGCGCGTATTGCTGCCGTTGATGCCAATAGCGTCAGCGCGCTGGAAACCATACGTTCAAAACGCACCGAGCCGCGCGTTCCCTTTGGCACCATCATCGAGCTCGGCATGTTAGCGGCCGGCAGCCCGCTCTATGACGAGCGCCGCCGCGTGCGCGCCGAAGTAAAGGCCGACGGCTCACTCGCCGTGCCAGGCATTCAGGGCTCGATCCATCGCGTCGGCGCCGAAGTGCAAGGCAAGGCCGCGTGCAATGGCTGGACGTACTGGCACTACGAAACCGAAGGCAAACTCAAACCCATCGACGTGCTGCGCGACCGCGCCAAGCGGGAGTTGGGGCTGATACCGGAACTGGTTGCAAGCGAGATCGTGATCGCGGCGGAGTAGGCTTGGCGCCCTTTTACTCCCCCTTCATCCCATGTGCAATCAGCTTGCGCATGACGGACGGGAGGGCGGCTCCGTCGAGGTCTCTCCGCGGCACCCAGCGGCAGCGGTCGGCATCGGCCCAAAATGTGAGCGCGGCGTCGTTGGGGACAATGGCACGGAACACCGTCATTTCCAGGCGGAAGTGCGTGAACGTGTGCACGACGATGCCCGGCACCGGCCACCAATCGGCCCGAACGGGTGCCGATGACAGCGAGAGTTTGGCTGGCTGCGCTTCGTCAATCCACGCGGTCGACGGGATTTCCGACATGCCGCCGAGCAGGCCCTTGTCGAGCCGCTTGCGCAACAGCACGTGGCCGTCTTCGCGCAGTGCCAGAAACGCAGCGCCATAGCGGACCGGCTTTGCGGCCTTAGCGGCGCGCACCGGCAGTTGCTCTTCGATGCCTTTCGCGTTGGCATGACAGTCAGATTGTACCGGGCATACCAGACACGATGGCCGCCTCGGGGTGCAGACTGTTGCGCCAAGATCCATCAGCGCTTGCGCAAAATCACCCGGCCGCTGAGACGGCGTCAGCGTTGCCGCCAACCGTGCGATGTCTTTTTTGGCAGCAGGCAGAGGCTGGCGCACAGCGAACAGCCGCGCCGTTACGCGCTCGATATTGCCATCGACGGGTGTGGCTTTTTCATTGAACGCAATCGCGGCGATGGCGGCGGCTGTGTAGGGCCCGATACCGGGCAAGGTGCGGAGTTCAGCTAGTGACTTGGGAAACTTACCCCCATGCTCCGCCACCACGGCTTGTGCACAGGCGTGGAGATTGCGGGCGCGCGAATAGTAGCCAAGCCCGGCCCACTCGGAGAGGACACTTTCCTGATCAGCGTCAGCCAGCGCAGCAACAGTGCGCCAGCGGGCGGTGAATTTTTCGAAATAGGGGATAACGGCTTTAACCGTTGTCTGCTGCAGCATAATCTCGCTGAGCCAGACCTTATAGGCGTCGGGCCGGCGCTTGCCTTTGTAGCGCCACGGCAGCACGCGGCCCTCGCGGTCATACC
>JANNXL010000077.1:0-5583 GCA_031409575.1 Hyphomicrobium sp. | reverse complement strand
CAAATCTATTCTGCTTGAAATGCCTTAGTCAGTAATCTTGGCAACAACGCCAGCACCCACGGTGCGGCCACCTTCGCGGATGGCAAAGCGCAGCTTTTCTTCCATGGCGATCGGCGTGATCAGCTCAACATCAAACGAGATGTTGTCGCCAGGCATCACCATTTCCGTACCTTCGGGCAAGGTTACAACACCGGTCACGTCCGTCGTGCGGAAGTAGAACTGCGGACGGTAGTTGGTGAAAAACGGCGTGTGGCGGCCGCCTTCATCCTTACCCAGGATGTAGGCTTCAGCCTTGAACTTCTTGTGCGGCTTCACTGTGCCGGGCTTGCAAAGAACCTGGCCACGCTCAACAGCTTCCTTATCGATACCGCGCAACAGGCAGCCGACGTTGTCGCCAGCTTCACCTGAGTCAAGCAGCTTGCGGAACATTTCGACGCCGGTGACGACCGACTTCTGGGTTGCGCGGATGCCGACGATTTCAACTTCTTCGCCAACCTTGATGACGCCGCGTTCAATACGGCCGGTGACGACAGTACCGCGGCCTGAGATCGAGAACACGTCTTCGATCGGCATCAGGAAGGGCTGATCCTTGGGACGGTCGGGAAGCGGGATAAAGGTGTCGAGGGCTTCAAAGAGCTTGATGACGGCTTCGTCGGCTAGCGGGCCCTTTTCACCATTGAGTGCCTTGATGGCGGCGCCGCGGATAACGGGAGTGTCGTCGCCGGGGAACTGGTACTTCGAGAGCAGCTCGCGGACTTCCATTTCAACGAGGTCGAGGAGTTCTTCGTCTTCGACGATGTCGCACTTGTTCAAGAACACGACGACCTTGGGAACACCGACCTGACGGGCAAGCAGAATGTGCTCGCGTGTCTGGGGCATCGGGCCGTCAACGGCCGAGACGACGAGGATTGCGCCGTCCATCTGCGCAGCACCCGTGATCATGTTCTTGACGTAGTCGGCGTGGCCTGGGCAGTCGACGTGAGCATAGTGGCGGTTGGGCGTGCCATATTCAACGTGCGAGGTGGCGATCGTCAAAATCTTGGTCGGGTCGCGGCGGCCCTGGCTTTCCGAAGCCTTGGCGACTTCGTCATAAGCGACAGCGGTCTGGGTCCAGCCGCGGTCCTTGGACACCTTCGTCAAAGCTGCTGTCAGCGTGGTCTTGCCGTGGTCGACGTGACCAATCGTGCCAACGTTGCAGTGGGGCTTGTCGCGATTAAACTTAGCCTTAGCCATCTGGGCTCTCCTTCAGACTTCTCAACCGTCATCCCCGGCAAGCCGGAGCGTTTCTCTATTCTTCAAGCCCCGTCACTCGCTTACGCAGAATGCCGGAACTGATCCTGCTTAGGCGTACTTCGCCTTAACTTCGTCGGCCACGTTGCGCGGCACTTCCGAGTAGTGAGCAAACTGCATCGTGTAGGACGCGCGGCCCTGCGAGAACGAGCGCAACTGACTGACGTATCCGAACATGTTGGCAAGCGGCACGAAGGCGCGAATGACAGCTGCGTTGCCGCGCATCTGCTGATCGCGAATTTGACCGCGGCGGCTGTTGATGTCGCCAATTACGCCACCGACAAAATCCTGCGGCGAGACGACTTCCACGTCCATGATGGGCTCAAGCAGCTTAACGCCGCCCTTTTCGCAGCCTTCCTTCATGGCAGAGCGCGAGGCAATTTCGAAGGCGATGGCCGACGAGTCTACGTCGTGGAACGCACCGTCATAAAGAGTGACTTTCATATCGACCATGGGGAAGCCGATCAGAACGCCGTTGCTCCAGACCGATTCAATACCCTTTTCGACGCCCGGGATGTATTCCTTGGGCACCGTACCGCCGATGATCGACGATTCAAACACGTTGCCAGCGCCGGTTTCGTTAGGCTCCAGCTTGAGCTTGACGCGCGCGAACTGACCCGTACCGCCGGTTTGCTTCTTGTGCGTGTAATCGATGTCTGCGGGGCGTGCGAGCGTCTCGCGATACGCCACCTGAGGCGCACCAACGGTGACGGCAATGTTGTGCGGCTCGCGGCGCATGATGTCGACTTTGATGTCGAGATGCAATTCGCCCATGCCCTTGAGGATCGTTTCGCCCGACTCCGGATCAACCGAAACGCGGAACGAGGGATCTTCAACCGACATCATATACAGAACAGCAGCCATCTTTTCCTGGTCGGCCTTGGTCTTGGGCTCAACCTTCATTTCGATGACGGGGTTCGGGAAGTCCATCTTTTCGAGCAGCACGGCCTTGGCGGGATCGCTAAGCGTTTCGCCCGTGCGCGTATCCTTAAGGCCGGCCAAAGCGACGATGTCGCCGGCATAAGCCTCGTCAATTGGCTTGCGGTCGTCGGCGTGCATTTCATAGATCATGCCGACGCGCTCTTTCTTGTCGCGCGTGGTCTGAGCCAGCGCCATGCCCTTTTCGAGCCGGCCTGAATAAATGCGGCAGAACGTCAGCGAGCCGACGTGCGGGAACGACATGATCTTGAAGGCGATCATGGACAGCGGGTCGCTATCGATCGGACGGCGCACAGCTTCGCCACCGGTCTTGATGTCGATGCACTTGTAAGCTTCGCGGTCTGAAGGTGCCGGCAGGAAGTCAACCACGGCGTCGAGCAGCGGCTGCACGCCCTTATGCTTGAATGCCGAGCCGCACATCATCGGGTAGAAGGCGCGCGTCACAGTCGCCTTGCGGATCAAACGGCGCAACGTATCAGCATCGGGCTCGATACCATCGAGGTACGTGCCCATGACGTCGTCGTCCATTTCGACGGCGGCTTCGATCATCGCAGCGCGGAATTCGTTGGCCTTGTCGACGAGATCGGCGGGGATCTCCTTGACTTCCATTTTGGCATCTTTGCCGTCGCCGTCCCAAATCAACGCCGTCATGGTGATGAGATCTACAACGCCCTGGAAATTGGCTTCGGCGCCAATTGGCAATTGGATCGGGATCGCACGGGCACCAAGTTTTTCCTTGATGTCGTCGAGGCACATATAAAAGTCAGCGCCGGTCTTATCCATTTTGTTGGAGAAGATGATGCGCGGCACGCCGTACTTATCGCCTTGGCGCCAGACGGTTTCGGTCTGGGGCTCGACACCCTGGTTCGAGTCAAGAACACAGACAGCGCCGTCGAGCACGCGGAGCGAGCGCTCCACTTCGATCGTGAAATCGACGTGACCAGGCGTATCGATGATGTTCAGGCGGCGCAGGCGGCCGTCGCGGCCGGGCCAAAAGCATGTGGTTGCAGCCGAGGTGATCGTGATGCCGCGCTCTGCTTCCTGATCCATGAAATCCATGGTGGCAGCGCCGTCGTGCACTTCGCCGATTTTGTGAGACTTGCCCGTATAATAGAGCACGCGCTCCGTCGTCGTCGTCTTACCGGCATCGATGTGAGCCATGATGCCGAAGTTACGATAGTCTTCAATGGCGTATTGACGGGGCATAGGAGCCGCTCCGAGAGATCTAATTTACCAGCGGTAATGGGAGAACGCGCGGTTCGCGTCTGCCATCTTGTGTGTGTCTTCGCGCTTCTTGACAGCCGAGCCACGGTTGTTGGCGGCGTCGAAGAGTTCAGAAGACAAACGGTCGACCATTGTATTTTCGTTGCGGCCGCGAGCGGCTGCAATAATCCAGCGAATTGCAAGAGCCTGGCGGCGCTCGGTGCGCACTTCAACGGGCACCTGATACGTTGCACCACCGACGCGGCGCGAGCGCACTTCAACGGCGGGCGACACGTTGTTCAGAGCGTCGTGGAACATCTGGATCGGATCAGACTTGGCTTTCGCTTCCATCTTTTCCAGAGCACCGTAAACGATGCGTTCAGCTGTCGACTTCTTACCCTGCTCCATCACCGCATTCATGAACTTGGTGAGAACAATGTCGTTGAACTTCGGGTCCGGATTGACCTGACGCTTTTCAGCACTATGACGGCGCGACATGCGTTTCGTCCTTCGCTTTATCTAATTCCGTTCAAACACGTTTCCGGCGCGAACCGCGCCAGGGCGATTACTTGGGCCGCTTAGCACCATACTTCGAACGGCGCTGACGGCGGGCTGAGACGCCCTGCGTATCGAGCACGCCGCGGATGATGTGGTAGCGAACGCCGGGAAGGTCCTTGACGCGGCCGCCGCGGATCAGCACCACCGAGTGCTCCTGCAGGTTATGGCCTTCGCCCGGAATGTAACCGATGACCTCAAACCCGTTGGTCAGCCTGATCTTGGCCACCTTACGGAGCGCTGAGTTCGGCTTCTTTGGAGTTGTCGTGTAAACACGAGTGCAAACGCCGCGCTTTTGCGGGCATGCCTCCATGTGGCGCGACTTCTCTCGATAGGTCTTGGGTTCCCGGGGCTTCCGGATCAACTGTTGTATTGTCGGCATGCGCCTCGTCCATTCCTCGGGCCGGCCCGTCTTGCGATGGGCAAACGCCAAACTGAACCTGCCGAGCTCCGGTTACCCGGTGCCTGGCACGAAAAAACCAGAGGATCAGCGGACGCGCGACACGCGCTTCCACGATCTTGGCTCCAAAAATGTTCTCTGCTTTCGAACAGCAGCGTTTAGGCCAAACAGCGCGCATTAACACGCGGAGGAGGCCTACCACCTACCGTGAGAGTGAGCCGTCTATATACACAGGTTTAACGCCGGTCAACACCTCGTACCCTGAACGCCTGAAATAAATCCGATTCAGGGCGACGGCGTTCGGACGCAGGGTGTTCGTTTTCCGCCGCAAGGAGCGTGTGCTGGTTCTCGAAGTGGCATTTAGGTTGAGCAACGGCGGTCGATATCGTTGGGGTCAAACACTGCGAGTCTGACCCCAGACGCCGCTCAAGCTGAGCGGCAACTACGCACGGGCTTATGATCGGAGCCTAGGGTCAGACCCGCAGGGTCTGACCCTAGTTGTCAGGCGATTATAATGAAGTCTGCGGCCGCCAGAGTCGTGGCAACTCCAAGATTAGCGACGAGGACGAGCGGATTGTTGGTGGTGTCGCCATCTTCATCCCAGAACAAGTTGCCGGTTAGCGTGTCATAAGAGAATACGCCGTCACCATCGACCGGAACAAAGGGTCCGACACCTGAGTCGAAACTAACAAAGGTGTCGTTATCTATAAGGCCAACCCCATCAACCAGCCCGCCGCCGAAACCGCTGGCCGAAATGACAAACTTGTCGTCCACGGTGAAGAAATTGGTGATGGTGTCGCCGCCTTCCGCGGCGGTCGCATAAACGAACTGGTCCATTTCGAAGGCGGAGGTTCCGCCGTCGAGCGTATCGGCTCCAAGGCCACCGATCAGGATGTCCTCGCCATCACCGCCGCTTAAGTTATCGACGCCGTCCAGCCCGGTCAGTTGGTTGCTCAGGCTGTCGCCGACAAGGGTATCGCCCGAAATTGAACCGGTTAGATTTTCGACGTCGAAATACGAGTCGCCCAGGGCATCGCCTAAATTGTTCCCCGCATCTGAGAGATCGGCAGTCACTCCCGCAGCTACCAATTCATACGTCACCGTATCGGTGTCATTGCCGCCATCGAAACCCTGCGAGCCGATATCAGCGAACAGCGTATCGTTGCCCGCCCCGCCGCGCAGGGTATCGGCCCCGC
>JANNXL010000076.1:0-2334 GCA_031409575.1 Hyphomicrobium sp. | reverse complement strand
CAAGAGCTTGCGCTTGCGTGAAATGTCGCCGCCGTAGCATTTAGCGATCACGTCTTTGCGCATGGCCTTGATGGTTTCGCGCGCAATCACCTTGCCGCCGATCGCCGCCTGAACGGGGATCTGGAACAGATGCGGCTTGATCAGCTCTTTGAGCTTTTCGCACATCGAGCGGCCGCGGCTTTCAGCGCGCGTGCGATGCACGATCATCGACAGCGCGTCGACCTGTTCGGCATTGACCAGCACCGACAGCTTGACGAGGTCGCCCTCTTGATAATCCTTGATGTGATAGTCGAACGAGGCATAGCCGCGCGAGACGCTCTTTAAGCGGTCATAGAAATCGAACACCACTTCGTTGAGCGGCAATGCATAAACGAGCATGGCGCGGGTGCCGACATACGTCAGCTGCGTTTGCCGTCCGCGCCGGTCCTGGCACAGCTTCAACACGGCACCGAGATAGTCGTCGGGCACCAAAATCGTGGCTTCGATCCACGGCTCTTCGATGTGATCAATGCGCACCACGTCGGGCATGTCGGCCGGGTTGTGCATTTCGATTGTGGTGCCATCGGTCATGGCCAGCTTGTAAATGACGGACGGCGCGGTGGTGATGAGATCGAGATTAAACTCGCGCTGCAGCCGCTCGGTGATGATTTCGAGATGCAGCAGTCCGAGGAACCCGCAGCGGAAGCCGAAGCCAAGTGCGGCCGAGCTTTCGGTCTCGAACGAAAAACTTGCATCGTTGAGACGCAGGCGCGCCATGGCTTCGCGCAGGTCTTCGAAGTCGGCCGCGTCAACCGGGAACAAGCCGCAGAACACGACTGGTTGCGCCTGCTTGAAGCCGGGCAGGGCCTCTAGCGTAGGGTTCTTTTCGTCGGTGACGGTATCGCCAACGCGCGTATCGGCCACTTCTTTGATGGCAGCTGTGAAGAATCCGACTTCGCCCGGCAGCAACTCGCTCAGCATTTCCTGTTTGGGGCGGAAGATACCGACGCGCTCGATCTGGTAGTGCCCGCCCGACGCCATCATCTGGACTTTCTGGCCCTTTTTGAGCGTGCCTTCCTTGATGCGCACGAGAACGACCACGCCGAGGTAGGCGTCATACCAGCTGTCGACCAGCATGGCTTTGAGCGGCTTGTTGGCGTCGCCGGTTGGAGCGGGCAAGCGCTCGACGATGGCTTCCAGCACCGCTGCCACGTTGAGGCCGGTCTTGGCTGACACGCCAACCGCACCCGAGGCATCGATGCCGATCACGTCTTCAATCTGCTTTTTCACGCGGTCTTCGTCGGCAGACGGAAGATCGATTTTATTCAGAACGGGCAAAATTTCGAGGTTGTTTTCGAGCGCCTGATAGACGTTGGCGAGTGTTTGGGCTTCCACGCCCTGGCTCGCATCGACGACCAGAATGGCACCCTCACAGGCGGCAAGAGAGCGCGAGACCTCATAAGCAAAGTCGACGTGTCCAGGCGTATCCATCAAGTTCAGCTGATAGGTCTTGCCGTCCTTGTATTTGTAGTCGAGTCGCACGGTCTGCGCCTTGATGGTGATGCCGCGCTCACGCTCGATGTCCATGCTGTCGAGGATTTGCGCCTTCATATCGCGGTCGGCGACGTTGCCGCACAGCTGAATGAGCCGGTCGGACAAGGTCGACTTACCGTGGTCGATGTGGGCTATGATGGAGAAGTTTCGGATCAAAGAGATATCGGTCATGGGCCGGGTGATAGCACCGGCTTCGCAGGCGCAAAAGCGAAGTTTGCATGGTGGTCAAGCCGTCGCGGGGGATAGGGGCTCCGGTGCAAATTGACGTAAAGAATCATAGGTCTGGCGCTGTGTTCTCGCATGTGCAAAAATTAAGTCTTGGAATAAAGAAATAAAAGTGGAGGTGTCTCATGGCGGCAAGCAACTCGAACGGGCGCGGCAAGGACGCATTCAAAGCGGCAGGACTGCCAGAAGAGGCGCAAAAAGCCCTGACAGGTGCATTCGACGCGCTCACCGGCTGGCGCGAAGAGATCGCTCAAGCGGCCGAGCGCAACAGTTCAACCGTGTTCGACAAGATGGGCACTGCGGCTAAGGCCATGGGCTGGCCCGCCGAACTCGTCGATCTGACGCGCCAGCAAATGCAGCAGGGCTCGAAGATGCAGTTGCAGATGATGGATCAGGTCATGGATGTCTGGGAGCAACAGATCAAGGCGCCGGGCTCGCCGCTGCCAGGAATGCCAGCCATGCCCGGAATGCCGGACATGCCGAAGTTCGATAATCCCTTTGCCAGCATGATGGGCATGGGCGGCATGGGATCCATGCCAGGTATGGGCGGTATGGGCGCGATGCCCGGAATGCCGG
>JANNXL010000075.1:0-2349 GCA_031409575.1 Hyphomicrobium sp. | reverse complement strand
CACATCAACACCGAGCGCGCCATGCGGCAGTTCTGCAGGATTCTTAACGGCCGTCACCTTGATGGGTCCAAAACCCACATCGATTGTGTCGCCAGAGACCGTCACCGTGCCGGGAAAGCGGCCGTGCACGCTGTCGTAACGCAGCAAATGAGCATTGGTCTCAACTGGGCCGAGGTCGTTTATGGCCACAACTTCGATGTCTTTCCGGCCGCTTTCGGCAATCGCGCGCAGCACATTGCGGCCAATGCGGCCAAATCCGTTGATCGCGACTTTTACGGCCATGAAGAAGGTTCCTTGCGTGAGCGGCTGCATTGCGGTGTGCGGCGGCGCACCCGCCGCGGAGCGCATTAAGTTGACGGCAGGGGTGCGTGTCAATGCGGCAACAGAAGACTCCTTACTTGGCGCATGGCGACTCGCGTTCCGCGAGCCGGCCGCTAAGCACGATTGGAGTAAACAGCCCACTTCAAACGCGCGTCCCGGCCGGCTGCCCGGAGGGCAGTCGGGACGCGCCAAGCAAAAATGGAAAAAGTCTTCCGCCGCATCGAGCGGGCATAACGTCCGGAGATTGGTTGCAGCACGCGCGCTAGAGGCTTAGGGTTGCTTAATATTTGAGACGTGCATCGTGGACACTTCAGATGGCGCCAGCGCCTCAGTAAACACCGTGCGCAACCGGAAATTCAACTGGCGCTTGCGCTGGTTCTAAAGGTAAGCCCCATGGCCCAGCGGGAAAAACAAAGCGTGAAGCGGGATTCCGCTCACGCATCAGACGAGCTATCAAGTGCGGCCAAAGCGGTTGCGAAGTCGGCTGCAAAAGCACTGGCGTCAGCCAGAGCCGCAAAACCAAGCGCGCGGCCGTCTGGACCAGAAACGGGCAAACAACTGGAGCGCGAGCGCGAGCGCGATGAGCTCAGAGCCGCTCTGGCAATGGCTGTTGCGCGTATTGCTGAATTGGAAGACGTTCAGTCCCAGGTGGCCAACCGGGTGACCTGGATGATCGACACGCTGCAAACGCTCAAAGAGGACGCTGGTTAATCAGCGTCCACTGATTTTTAGTGAGACCGGAGTTTTGGTCTAAGCCTTGGCCCGCGCAACAGCTTTGACGGATTTGAGATCTTCCGCAATGCGCTGCGCATGGGACGGCCAGCTGGACGCTACCCAGTCATCGGTGCCAAACAGCCAGTACCAGAAGCGGTTGCGCCGGTAGTAGCGCTCAACAGTCACCTTATGCATGTTATCCATGGTGCCAGACATTGCTTCCAGCATCTGCATCGGGCGGCCCGCTTCCTTCTCGACGCCTTGGAGACGTGTTCCGATGCCGTCGAGGTTGGTGGTGAGAGACAGCATGCGGTCGCCCAGCCCGCCGAGCGCAGTGGATCCGTCGCGCCGCCATTGTTCAACAGAGCCAGCCAGCGTGTGCTGGTTGGCATTGAGCTTCATCAGCGCTTCGTGGACTTCACCGAGTTCGAGAGTATGGGTCTTTTGAGCCTCTGCCGCGCGGGTTGTGGCGGCTTGAACCACCTCAGTGGTTTTCTCAGCAGCCGCGGCAAAGCCCTTTTCAACGCCGGCCAATCGCTCTTTCACGGTCGTGAAATCCCGAGCTACATCTTCATCGCGACCTTCAATCGCCGCCGATAGTCCATTCACGCGGTCTGTGAGCGGCGTCAGGATCGCGACGGCGATCTCACCACGCTGGCGTTCCAACTGGCCTTTAACGGTGCTGAGTTCGGCCAGCAGTGCCGATTGAGCCTCCGTTGAGCGGAGACGTTCTGCTGTCAGCTGTTCGTCGAGTGCATCCAAACGCTCCGAGAGCGAGGCGTGCGGATCTCCATCACGCGACAGCACAGCCTCTTCGATGATGTCGAGGCGATTGATGATGGGTGTCAGATCGACACCGCCAGAACGCGTGCCCAGGCTGGCTATTTTCTCAGTCAGGAGCTCAGACGTCCGCTGGTTGGCAAGAAGGACGGCCTGCAACGTCCGTTCCATTGCCATCAAGCGATCAAACAGCGGTGCCAGATCAGCGGGCGGAGTATGCTGGCGCTCATCATGTCGGCTCGAGGGCTGGCCCGCATCATCACGCGGCACACCAGACTCGCGCTGCACATCCTGTAGTACCGTCGCAACTAGTTTGCGTTCGTTCTGCAGATCAAGCCCGAGCGTGCGAACCATCTGCTCCAGCGCATCGAGTCGCGTGTTCTGCACACTATCGACGGGGGCTGCATTGAAATCGGATCGTGGGGCCGGCCGCACGCTCTGCTCGGCGGGCCCATAACAGCTGCGCAGACGCACGCCGCGTTGTTACATCGGATCATAGGTATAAGGATTGAGTGGCATTGGGGGCATGACCTC
>JANNXL010000074.1:0-8585 GCA_031409575.1 Hyphomicrobium sp. | reverse complement strand
ATGCGATCGCAGACTTTGTCAGGGTGCCCCTCGGAGACGCTCTCACTGGTAAAAAGATACGATTTGCGTGCCACCGGGGCCCCCGTTTTTATGCAGGCTGCTGCTGCTTCGAACAATGCCGGGGTTATGCCGCTCCGCCTATGGAGGGTCAAGGCGTGGCACGAGGCTCCCCCTGGGGCTCCTTAGCGCACCTTCGAAAGCCCCAATTCGCTCAGGACTCGTCGACCCCTGCCAGGGAACGCACCAGATCGAGCACGCTCCGGCGCAATTTGGGATCGGTGATCTTGACGAATGCCTTGTTCAGTTCCAGGCCTTCACGGCTGCTCAAAAAGTCAACGACGTAGCTTTCGGCGGGCTGTTCCGCAAAACCGCGCGCCATTGAGCCGCCGGGAGCTTCTTCATAAAAAAACTGGATGGGTACGCCCAGCACCTGGCCCAAGTCATAAAGGCGCCCCGCGCCGATCCTATTGACGCCTTTTTCGTACTTTTGCACCTGTTGAAACGTCAGCCCCAGCTGCTCACCAAGTTTTTCCTGACTCATCCCTAGGAGCATGCGCCGCAAACGAACACGCGTCCCCACATGCACGTCCATAGCATTGGCGCGGCGCGCGCTTGGCTCCCCTGCTTCAACGATTTCTTGCACGTCGCTGTCGTTCATCATTCTGACCGCCGATGTTGCAGGCTGGAAGGCAACCGAGGGCAGCTACCATTCAATAACAATGAAACCGCAAAGCGTTGTGTGACAAGGTCCATTCCGAAAGACAAAGTTATACTGAGCCAATGCATTGCGACATATGCGTGCACGGCGCAATATTGCGGCGCAAAATTACTTAGCGCCGGGTCAGAGCTGCGGCGGCGGCAGCAAAAAATGCAATATGACAGATCAGTAACAGATTGCCAAAGCGACTGTAAGGCGTGGCGGGCAGGGCAGCGGGCAGCCGGGCGTCGATGACACCGCGAATGTTCATGCCCAGCACCTGCAGGACGCGACCCTTGGCGTCCACAACGGCTGAGATGCCGTTGTTTGCGGAGCGGATGAGGGGGAGCCCTTCTTCCACGGCACGCACGCGCGATTGATGGAAGTGTTGACGTGGCCCAGTCGTGTTTCCGAACCAGCCATCGTTGGTAATGTTGATCATGAGTTGTGGCCGCTCGGCGGCCTGTATGACCTCACCTGGAAAGATGACCTCGTAACAAATGAGGATTGCGGCGGGTGGTAGCCCCGCAACACTGACGGGCTGGCGTGGCGTTGATCCACTTGAGAAGCCGCCGCGCTGGCGCGTGAGCTGTTGCAGGCCAATCGCTTCCAAGGCTGGCTGCCACGGCAGATACTCACCGAACGGCACCAAATGGATTTTGTCATACAGTGCCGCCAGCCCGCCGCCAGGGCCAAACACCATGAGGCTGTTATAAGCGTTGGGCCGCGGTGCGCTTTCAGCGTTGGGTACACTTGCTTCGCTCCCCGGCTCTGACGGATTGGCGACAACCCGCAACCCGCCTGAAAACAAGTATGCCGATGTGCCAAGCAAGTCCTTGATCGCGGCGATCGCTTCTGGATGATCGAGCGGACGGAACGGCATCGCCGCTTCGGGCCAAATGACATGAGTGGTGCCCGCGAGATCATCGACCGCGCCTGATGCCGTCTGCCGCGAAAGTTCCAAATGTATGCGGAAAATCTCGCCTTGCTTGTCCGGTAGCCATTTCTCGCGCTGCGGGATGCTGGGCTGAACAATGCGCAATTGAACGCCTTCGACATCAGGCGGATTGTAACTCGAAAGGCGCCACGTTCCGTAACCAAAGACTAGGAGCAGTGGAATGGCGGCAACGACGGCTGCCGTCGTGAGTGCCGCCGTGCGTGCGCGCGGTTCCTCAAGTGAGGATTGGTTCGAAAGGGGGCGTGCGGCGAGGGCTACCATAGGCGCCGCAAAGATCACCACAGCCCAAAGGGACAGGCTGTAGACCCCCACAAGGGCAGCAGACTGCATCAACGCGTCAGATGACGTCAGCGTGTAGCCAAAAGTGTTCCAGGGAAAGCCAGTGAGCACATGCCCGCGCAGCCATTCGGCTGCCCCCAGCGCAACCGCAAGCGTGAAGACACGGGATAATCCCGGATGCCAGAAGCGCTGTGCGGCAGCCGCTGCCGCACCCCAAAATAGCGCGAGCCCTGCCGGAAGCAGCGTCACCGCGAACGGCAGCAGCCACGCGAATGTTTCAGCCTCGACCAGGAAAGCCTCACCGATCCAGAACAGCCCGGCGGCAAAATATCCGAATGCAAACCACCAGCCGGCCGAGAACGCCCGCCGGGCTTCTCTCGCAGGAGACTGCATTGCCCCGGACTGAGCAATGCTTGCGCCATCAATCAGCCAAACCAGAACTGGCATCGTGAGGAACAGAACTGGCCACAAAAAGAACGGGGCCAGCGCCAGAACTGAGGCGGCGCCTGCCGCCATCGCAACGAGCGCCCGCCGCCACCCTGCCAGAGCAGCAATGGTATCTGCCAAGCGAACGGCAAAATTTATGGAGTGAGGTTCAGATCGAGAGGTTCCAGCGCCGGCAACGGTGCTGCGGTCGCCAGATTTCTCATCGGAAGGCTGCACCCGCTCAAACCTTGCTGCCAGTGGCTGTGGTGGACGCCGATGCAGCCTCGGACTTGGGTTTGTGAACTTTCAGCTTCTTGACCCGCCGCGGATCGGCGTCCAAGATCTCAAACTCAACGCCCGACGAATGGCGCACCAGTTCACCGCGTGCCGGAACGCGCCCAACGACGCCAAACACCAACCCGCCCAACGTATCTATGTCCTCTTCCTCATCAGGTGTCAGAAGTTTGAGGCCGAGTAGATCTTCAAGCTCTGAAACGGGTGTGCGGCCCGAGGCGATAATACCGTGGCGTGCGTCTGTCGTGATATGCGCATCCTCTGCCTCGTCGTGTTCATCTTCAATATCGCCAACAATGAGCTCTACGAGATCTTCGATGGTTACAAGGCCGTCGGTTCCGCCATACTCATCGACGACGAGCGCCATGTGAATGCGAGTCGTCTGCATACGAATAAGCAAGTTCGTTGCTGGCATGGACGGCGGGACGTAGAGCAGAGTACGCTTGATTTTCGCAGCCGAGATCGGGCGCGACAGATCGAGCTTGGCTACCTCAGGTGTGGTGAGCTGCGTCCTATCTTCCTTCGCTGCATCTAAAGTTGACGGCGGCGGGTCAGAGATGGGCCGGCCGGCAGCTTCAGCTGTCAAAAAGCGTACGAGATCTTTGATGTGGATCATGCCACGCGGATCGTCGAGCGTTTCGTGGAACAGCGGAATGCGCGACACCCCCGCCTTCTCGAACGTCAGCACCAGTTCCCGCAGCGGCTCACTTTCATCCACTGCGATGATGTCGGCGCGCGGCACCATTACGTCGGACACCGTTGACGAGCTGAACCGCATGATGCGCAACAGCATTTCGCGCTCGGCGGTTGAAAACGATCCCGACGCGTGCGCTTCGTCTTTCTTGAGGGCGTGTTCGAGGGCTTCTCTCAATGACTGCGGGCCCTGTGGGCCAAAGCGCCCGCGCAAGCTGTCGAGCCAGCCGGTGATGGCCGACGCCGGACCCCGGCGATCATCGCTGAGCGCTACTGAAGAATTTTTCGTATCCGTTGGATCCACCGTCATTGCTGCTTATGTGTCCATTGCGGGTTCGAGGATCAGATTGGGTCCATACGGATTGGCGATGCCAAGTTTTGCGAGAATTTCGATTTCCAAACCCTCCATAGTCTCAGCGTCAGTTTGGTTTGTGTGATCGTAGCCGTTGAGGTGCAGTACGCCGTGCACGGCGAGATGCTGCAAATGATGCACGGGCGAAATATCAGCGTCCGCTGCTTCGCGCAGCACAGTTTCGAGAGCCAGCACCACATCCCCGAGAAATACACGTGCGGCCTCTGGTTCCTGGGCCTCGTCTCCGGCCGGGAAAGACAGCACATTGGTGGGTGCATCTTTGCTGCGATACGTCGCGTTGAGGCGGCGGATGGACGCGTCATCGCTCAGTGCGATGCATACCTCGGACGGCGGCTTTGATGCGAATGCGGCGTGGGGCGTCAGAGCGCACAGCGCAGATATGATGGCCTCGCCCGCGCCCTCAATTTGCGACCAGTCTCCGGCATCATCGGCGAGATCTACGGCAAGCCAGCCGCATAAGTTAGGCTCAGGTTCAGGGTCAGGACTTGCGGTGTTTGGAACGGGAGGCGGCATGGGTTCTAGCGCTTCTGACTGCTACCGGCAGCCTCATAGGCCTCGACGATTTTAGCGACAAGGTCACGGCGCACCACGTCTCCAGCGGTGAAGCGGACGGCTTCGATCCCCGCAACCCCGTTCAATAGCCCCACCGCTTCTTCCAAGCCCGATTTCATACCGGGCGGCAGGTCGATTTGTGACGGGTCTCCAGTCACGGCCATTTTTGAATTTTCGCCCAAGCGCGTCAAAAACATTTTCATTTGCATCGACGTGGTATTTTGGGCCTCGTCGAGAATAACGAACGCATTCGCCAGCGTGCGCCCGCGCATGAACGCAAGCGGAGCAATTTCGATAATGCCAGCCTCAAGATCGCGTTCGACTTTTTCAGGCGGCAGCACGTCGTAGAGCGCATCATACAACGGCCGAAGGTAGGGATCGACCTTTTCGCGCATGTCGCCGGGCAAGAAGCCGAGGCGTTCGCCCGCTTCGACCGCCGGCCGGGACAAAATAATCCGCTGTACCGATCCGCGTTCGAGCGCCTGCGCGGCGGCAGCGACCGCAATATAGGTCTTGCCCGTGCCAGCCGGGCCGACACCAAATACAAGATCCACTTTTTCGAGTGCGCGAATGTACGTGCTCTGCGCCTGTGTGCGCGCTTTCACCGTGCGCCGGCGCGTAGCAATTTGAGCTTGACCGTCGGTCGGACCTGACTCTGTTCGGCCATGACGGATCAGGCCATCGAAGTCGCCCGCGCCGATCGTTTCACCGTTGGCGATGCGGCGGTAGAGGGTTTCAAGAACGTCGCGCGCCATATCGCAACCGGCTTCAGGGCCAGTGAGTATGATGACATTCCCGTGTGCGTGCGCGCCGACACCGAGCCGGTCCTCGACCAGCGCCAGATGACTGTCGTGTTCGCCCAGCAGCTGCGTCAGCAGCCGGTTGTCTTCGAAGGGCACGACAATGCGTTTGTTGGGAATTTGCGTTTTCGGAGCGCGCCCGCTGCCAGCCACGGAAGTACCGCGAGTACCTGTCAAGTTGTAGATCTCCCGAGGGGTCGCAGGCTGATATCGCCGCAACTTAGTTTCTCAGCGACTATAGAGTGAGCTGATTGCCCAGCGCAATTAAGATGCAAACCAGTCCACGGCTCATAACGCGCGATTGTGACAGCTGCAGCGTTTGGTGCAGCCCAAATTTCGGCCGGATATGGTGTGCTCCAACATGTGGAGCCGGTTCAAGCCGCGTGAATAATGCCCGAAAGGCTATTTGAGCTCACACCGGAGATTTCTACGGGGCGGATTTGACCCAGTAGCGCCGTATCAGCGTCGGCGTGCACAAGTTGCAGATAAGGCGACCGGCCGACCAGCTGGCCAGGATTGCGGCCAGGTTTGTCGAAAAGCACAGGCAAAGTCTTACCGATGCACTGCGAATTGAAGCTCGACTGCTGTTCGAACAGCAGGTCTTGCAGACGGGTCAGGCGCTCGCTTTTGAGTTCTTCAGGAACCTGGTCGTTGAGGCCAGACGCGGGCGTGCCCGGACGCGGGCTATATTTGAAAGTGAAAGCCTGGGCAAAACCGATCAAGCGGATGAGGTCCAGCGTCTCTTCGAACTCAGCATCGGTTTCGCTTGGAAAGCCGACAATGATGTCGGTCGACAAAGCGATGTCTGGCCGAGCGGCCCGGATGCGTTCGATCAGGCGGATATACTCAGCCGTCGTGTGCTTGCGATTCATGCCCGCAAGAATGCGGTCAGATCCGGACTGAACGGGGAGATGCAGGAACGGCATCAGCTTGCGCTCGTTGCCATGCAAAGCAACGAGGTCGTCTCCCATATCGCGCGGGTGACTTGTCATATAACGCAGACGCTCCAGACCATCGATCCGCGCGAGCCTTTGAATAAGCAATGCAAGCGAAGCCGGCGTGCCGTCGCGCGTTTCGCCGTGATAGGCATTCACATTCTGGCCAAGCAGCGTGATTTCGCGCACGCCACGGGAAACAAGATTGATCGCTTCTTTTTCGATGTCTGCGACGGGACGCGAATACTCCATGCCACGCGTATAGGGAACAACGCAGAACGTGCAAAACTTATCGCAGCCTTCCTGCACTGTTAGAAAAGCAGTGGCGGAGCGCGGCGATCTGTTTTGCGGCAAGGCCGCAAACTTGTCATCTTCGGGAAATGCCGTCTCGACGATGCTGCGGGCTTCGGCCTTGGCCTGCACAATCAAATCTGGCAACCGATGATAGCTCTGCGGGCCGATGACCAGATCCACCGCTGGAACGCGCCGCGTAATCTCGGCGCCTTCGGCCTGTGCGACACATCCAGCAATTGCGATGGCGGTATCTTTGCCGGCCTTAGCGCGCTCTTCTTTCATCTGGCGGACGCGACCGAGATCCGAATAGACCTTTTCGGCAGCCTTTTCGCGGATGTGACAGGTGTTGAGAATGACGAGATCGGCGTCTTCGAGTGCGGACGTTTCTGAATAGCCGCGCTCAGCCAGCGCCTCACCCATGCGCTCGCTGTCATAGACGTTCATTTGGCACCCGAACGTCTTGATCAAGACTTTCTTGGCATCCGTCACGCCGTCTACTCCACAAAGTGACCGTCACATACCGTCAACAAAACGCGAAGGCTAAGTGGGGCGCCTTCCCATCTGGTTAAGGAGCCCGCACAGGGAATGGTGATTGGCGACACCGTAGCCAATTTATATTGCATTGCACCAATTTGGATCCAAGTCGAGACTGTGTTTGTTGAAAGGCTGTCAACGCCATGAGTGCCAATTGCCGCTGGCGGCAGCCGGTTTCGAGGTGAAATTTGACTTTCTTGGTGCATTTTCAGTGAGTTCTAGTGGATCATCCGGTCTGCGGCCGCGTAAGATGCGCACCACACTCTCGCGAACCTTGCGTTCGCTCGCATCGGCCAACTGCTTACGCCCGGAAAAGCTGTCGAGCGGCACAGGGTCTGCGATGCGGATCGTTACGTCCAATGGACCAGAGCCCAAGACCTGCCAGACGTGTCCGGTCATTTCCATGTCGCCGTACCATCCGACGTGCGGGCGCTGCTCGCGACTGAACGGAACCCCATGGTGATGGGTATAGACGATGGCAACTGTCTGCACTGCCACATCGGCAGGCGGTTGCATTTCGCTCGCAACTTTCGGCTGTATGACCGCTCCGAACAGCGACGACATGAAAGGCAAAACGCGATTGCCGTCGCTTGAAGTGCCTTCGGCAAACAGGACAATCGCATCGCCCGCCCGCAACCGCGTCGTAATTTCAGATGCCGCATCGGCCGTAGCCGAGCGCCGTTCGCGATCGACAAACACGGTCCTTTGAAGTTTGGCCAGCCACGACACAAATGGCCATGTGCCGACTTCCTTTTTGGCAACAAACGAAACTGGCGCGACGGCAGACAGCACGGGGATGTCGAGCCAAGAGGTATGATTTGAAATCAGCAGGACGGGCTGGCCTTGGGCCACGGCGCCCTCGATGTTCAAACGCACGCCAATCAGCCGGCAGACATGGCGGTGATACCAATGCGGGAAGCGCCGCGCGGCCCAGGGCCATGTTCGCACAAACGCCGCCTGCAGTGGCATCAGCGGCACGGTAAACGTCATGAACAGAGCGAGAAGCGTAGCGGCGCGCAATTTGCTCATCGTATGGGTTAGCGCCCCGCTTGCGCTTCAAACTCTGGTTGGCTCACACTCTTGATGATTTGGCGGGCTGCCCGAGCGTAAGCGCCAAGGTCAACGCATCGACCGCCGGGCCACCGTTGCGCTGGTAGTAACCGCGGCGCAGTCCAGTCGCGGAAAATCCAAGACCAAGATAGAGCCCCATTGCGGCATCGTTGTCGGCGGCCACTTCCAAAAACAAACGCTTGGCTTCGGCCCGCTCGATGGCACGGGCCAAACCTTCGACCATGCGTTTTCCAAGCCCATGACGCTGCCACGACGGCGCAACACCGATGGAAAGTATCTCGGCTTCATCAGCTGCCAGTTGTCCCATGACAAAACCGACAGCTTGGCGAGAGCGGCCGTCAAACGCGATAAAGGCGGTTGATGCCGGATGATCGAGCGAAGTGCGAATACTGTCTTCTGGCCATGCCGGATCAAACAGCTGGGCATGCAAAACCGCCACGTCAGCGGCACGATCTGGCCCGGCCCACAAGAGGCTTACGAATTTCTGATCTGGAGGAAGCGCGTCAGATGTCATGAGAGCCTCGGGATCGATTTGCCGTGCTGTGGTTTGGCATCCGGTGGTCGTAGGTAGAGCGGCCGGACTGGGAATGGAATGGTCCGGTCAAGACCGGCTTCGATCCGCAGTGCTAGATCGAAGATGTGAGCGGCATTGGGTTGGAGATCGAATTGAAGCGCGTTC
>JANNXL010000073.1:0-5982 GCA_031409575.1 Hyphomicrobium sp. | reverse complement strand
GGCACACTCCTGCCATTAACCACTTCTTCATGTAAGTGTTAACGGCGGCAGGCTGCGTGAGACCGGGCCGGACCCTTGCAAGCTGGCGATCCCGGCAGGACTTGAACCTGCGACCCTCGGTTTAGGAAACCGATGCTCTATCCACTGAGCTACGGGACCGGCAGGGGTTGTTTAGCTGATTGGCGGGCGAACAGAAAGGCCCAGAAGCCTATCGCCCGAGCGCGGCCGTAACCGAAGCCGCCATGTCGTTTTCCATGGCAGCCAATAGCTCCCGGCCTTTTTCCAGATTGGCAAGCTGAGGCGAGCCAAAACTTCCCGAAGGCGAATAATTCGGGGATGCGACATCCGTCGGCGTCAGCGGGCCGTCAACCACCCCGCCAGGCAATGGCGGCGACGGCTGCGCACGGCGCATGTCGACTTGGTCTGGGGCGAGCGCCAGCATGAGGGAGGTTTCAATCTCATCGGCATGGCTGCCGTGAGGCTGCCGGGCGAGGCGCTTGACCGCAGAGCGGAAAGCTGGACCCTCATAAACCTTCACATGATGGCAACGGCCCGGCTCACTGGCGCGGTGACATGCTTGTGCAATGGGCGTCTGAGTGGAGATTCCGGTATCCAGAACGATCACCTGAGAACGGCAACATTTCAGCAGCCCCTCGATGAGTTCAAACGCAACCTGTTCGAACGTGGCACCAGAGAGCGACACACTTCCGGCATAGGCCTCGAAGGCCGGATAGTGGCCATAGGTCAGCGTTGGCCAAATCAAGCCGTCAATTTCAGCAGCCGCGCGCGAAGCGAGCCATTCGGCTTGAAGGAGATCGGTATTCATCGGCAGGTGCAGGCCATGCTGCTTGGCACCGGCCCCAACCGGCAGAATTGCGGGCGCGCCAGCCGCCAGCCGGTCCCGAACAACATCCCATGTTAAATGACTGACGCGATGTTCTGAGAGGCACGCCACCCGGGTTTCGCCTCTCTACGTGGCCTTGCGTTTTGCTTTCGCGGCCTTGCCGGGCACGGCCGCTTCCGTAAGCACGCCAGCCGCCAGCCAGCCCTGGAGAATCTGAGCAGCGCGCAAAGGTGCTGTCTCGGGATCATCGAACACGGCCAGCAATTCGCACAACTGGCCAAAAGGCACGCCCTTAGCGGCCTCGGTCCACATCATGGCTTCTTCGGGCGGCAGCGGCCGCACCATGGGAGTCACATCTTGCCGCCAGACGAGGCATTTTTGCGGTGGGTTTAGACGCTCGAACTCTGGCGGCATATCTTCAGCTCGCAGCGCCGCCCAAATGGCGAGTGCATTGGATTCGAGAGTTAGCAGCCGTGTTGAGGGATGCGCTGTGAATACCAGCCGTTCCCAATCGTTTGGATTGATCGCTTGCAAATTGGCGAGCGCCACCACCGGCGCTTCGGCTGCATCAAATGCAAACCCCAGTGTGCGCTCAAGACGGGCAAGCTCACCCAGTTGCGGATTGAATGAATAGGGCTCGGTGGCGCTCAGAAAATCCGGCAGGCCTTCCGCAAACCAGCGCGCATTTTGGGTATGCGACGGGTGCGCGGCAATGAAGGCGCGCGCGAGCGCTTCGAAGTAGTCGTCGCCCACATACGTTTTCAAATACTCATGATCGTTGCCGATCATTTCCACCAGACGGCCGACATAGGCGTTGCGGTAAACGCCGAACAGCACTTCGTTCGTGGTCCGCGAGTTGGGCGGAATGAGCGAAAGGATTTCATCGCCGCCGGCCAGCACCGCTTGCTGAAAGCTTGCCTGCAGCTCCGCCAGCGTAGGCGGCGCGTTGGTCAGTTTCGGCGTAGCCGGGCTCTGAATGCGCGTCTTGGTTTTCGCCTCAGACATCGTTTGCGGCTTGGCGTTTGGCGGCAATCAACTGAGGCCCCACAATCTCAATCGCCATGCTTCGGGCCTTGCTCAACTCATCAACGAGGTCAGCCAGCGGCGGAATATGATCGTCGCGTTCGATGATCGTAGACACAGCACCGAAGCGCGCGACGGCCGCCTTATACAAATCCCAAACCTCGTCCGGCACCATGGCATCGTGGGTATCGACAATGTGGGTCATGTTGTGTTCGTGACCGGCCAGATGGAACTGCACCACGCGATCCGCTGGAATGCCGTTGATGAAGGCATAGGGATCGAACTCGTGATTGAACGAGCTGACGAATACGTTGTTGACGTCAAAAATCAGCCAGCAGCCCGTGCGCTTGGCCATTTCTGATATGAAATCCCACTCGGTCATTTCAGAATGGCCGAACTGCACATACGTCGAGACGTTTTCAAGCGCGATGGGCCGCTTGAGAAAGTCTTGCACGTGCTGCACGCGTGCCACAACATGATCGAGCGCTTCGCGCGTGTAGGGGATCGGCAGCAGGTCATGCAGGTTCACGCCATGCACGCCCGTCCAGCACAGATGATCGGACACGAACTGCGGTTCAGTGCGGTCGGCAAGGTCTTTGAGGCCTTGCAAATAGGCCGGATCAAAAGGTGTTGTTGACGCAATGGAGAGCGATACGCCGTGCATGACGATGGGGTAGCGCGCGCGAATGCGGTCCAGCATTTTCAGCGGCTGCCCGCCCGGCACCATGTAATTTTCGCTGATGACTTCAAACCAGTCGACATCTGGGTTGCCATCGAGAATTTCAGAATAGTGCTGCGGCCGCAGACCCAAACCAAAACCGAGGTAGGGCGGTTTCGCATTCGTGTCGCGCACAGCAGAAGCGCTGACTTTGCGGGTGGCGGTCTTCTGCATCGCGGACAACTCCATCGGTGTGACGTCACAGATCAAGCGTCAACACACTATCACAAAAAGAAAAACCCGGCGGCGAAAGGCGTGCCGCCGGGCTCATGAAACTGCGGCTCTAGGAGGTGCGCACAAGGGCTGAACTCGGGGGGGAATGAGGGTCTCAGCCGGTTGGCGCCGCAGTTCCACTTTCAGATCGGGGCTCAACGCTCCGAATGTGGCCGGCACGAAACTTAGCTGCGAACCGTCTTGCCGCCCTTGGCGAGGCAGGCCGACTTCGAGAGCATCGCGACGCCTTGGCCCTTGCACGCGTTCTGACCCTTGCAGGCGTTGGCGAGCGACTTGCAGCTGCCGTTGCCCTTGCAGGCATTAAGACCGTAGCACTTAACAGTGTAGTTGGTGCCAGCGACCACCGGCAATGTAGCGCCGATGACGACGGCAGCGGCAGCAGCGGCCATGGCCGCACCAGTTTTCACAGAGATCTTCATGACGCACGTCTCCCTTGCCGGTCCCTCTAAACGGAGACCAGGTGTGTTGGTTCAAATTGTGAAGTTGATCATTTAGGGGTGCGCGTTCCGGTTTAGGGGACCAGAACGCGCCAGAGCCTCAGCTCTTACATTTTCTTCTCGGTCGAGCCTTCAAACTTGCCGCCCGTAACCTTGTCGCACTCAGCCTTCGTCATTTCGAGGAAGCCTGTGCCCTTGCAGGCGTTCTGGCCCTTGCAAGCGTTCGCGGCCGTCTTGCAGGCACCCTGGCCCTTGCAAGCCGTGGCACCCATGCAATGGCCCTTGGCATCCATGGCAGCGTCAGCAGCGAAAGAGGTGGTGATCGACGAGCCGGCAATCATCAGGCCGGCAGCGGCGGCGGCGAGAGCGGCGCCCGACTTTGCAGAGATTTTCATAAGGAGTTCCCTTCACTAGGTTATGGTTATGCCCCTAGAGTATTTGATCAGCGATGCTTCGCTGGTGCCGGGGCGATGCGCGAGAAGCATCTGCCAGGATTACGACGCCTTTCTCAGCCGGTTTCAAAAAAGTTGATAACTTTAGTAACTTTTCTTCCATACCGGTGCCGGTGACCCGCCAATCAATTGGAATTCTGACTTTTTCCAGCCGCAAGCAGACGCTCCACCGTGCCAGTCAGCTCGTCGCCTGAAAAAGCTGGAAGCGAGCACAATGCGTTGCTGCACGCGAAGGCTGCGGCTTGGTCGAGTTCTGGATACGTCACATCTGGATTTGGCAATGCGCCTTCACGGCGATCCCACCAATCGAGCCGCTTATTCAGCGCGGGATAGCCGCGCGCCGCCACGTGCAACGCGGAGGCCTGCGGATCATCTTTCTTACCAACGATGGTGATATGCGTCGGCTCGCTGACAAATTCGCGCTCAGTGAGCAGAACTCCCGCCAGCGTGCGCGGCATCTCAAGAATGTCATCCGATGCGAGATACTTCATGCCGTGCTCGGCCATGGCCCGGTCTGCAGCGCTTCCGAAGTAGCGCATCAGGCGGATAGCAAAACGTGTCACTTGGATTTGCTCATCAAGCGGCTTGAACGGTTTGGTGAACACGCCAACGGACTCTTCCGGAGTGAGTGTGGTCTTGAAGCCGCCAGCGGGATCCATGAACTTAGCCTCGATAAAGCTGCCGGCATTGCGGGCCACGCTCAGCCATTCGCGGCTGCCAGTGGCAGCATAGAGATCGACTGCGGCCTGTCCCATAGCCAGGGTGTCGCCCAGATATGGCCCGGCGCGGTCTTTGTCGCCATGACGGAACCCGCCCCCATCGACTGTGCGATTGGTAATGATCCAGCGCGCTGCGCGTTCGGCAGCGGCCAGCGCAGACGCATCGCCCGCTGCGTTCGCCAGTGCGACGAGGCCTGAAATCGCCCAACCGTTTTCGCGAGCATAGATGTTGCGGTCGATGCGCGGCTGGCGGCCAAGAGCGTTGCGATCTGCCATGGACAGCGCGTAGTATTTTTTGCCGGGCATGGCGGCATCAACGTCGGCGTCTTGGCTGGTATAAAATGCGCCCTCCGGAGACAGCCACTCCGTCGTTATGTAGCGTTTGATGGCTTGCGCGGCGTCGAGATATTTGGCGTCTTTCCACTGCGCGTAGGCCGCCGAATACTGGCGTAGGCCGCTCGCCTGGTACCACATGATTTTTTCGTAGTGCAGCGACTTCCAATCCTCCGCGTCGGAATACTGATAGATGCCGCCCTGTTCGAGGTCGATCAGATTGAGTGCGGCGTCAAGTGTTTGGCGGGCGCGCTTTTCAGCCTCCTTGTCGCCGGACTCGACCGACAGCAGAAGCCAATCCATGCTGTCGGGATCGATAAATTTGTGTATGTCGCCCCAGCCGCCGTTGGTCTCGTCATAGGCTTCACTCAGGGTGTCGATGAGACCGCCGCGCTGTGGCGCAGTCAAGATCGAGTGTTTTGCAGGTATTACGTCTGCATCGAGTTGTGCTGACGGTCCGGGTGAAGGATCTTTGATGATGGCATCGAGCAGCACTGCCATTTGTTCGGGCGCGATGTAGCCGCGGCGCTTCACAATCTCGGTGCCGTCGGGTGCAAACACGATGGTCGCTGGCCAGCCCCAGTCTCCGTAACGGTTCGACAAATCCGGATTGGCATCCTGATCAACGCGAACGGCAAGATATTTTGCCTGCATCAGTGTGACGACCTTGGGATCCTTGTAGGTCGTCTCTTGCATCACGTGACACCAGTGGCACCACACCGCTTCGAGATCGAGAATGACGAAGCGGTTCTCCGCCTTGGCGCGCTGGAATAGTCCTGGCTTCCAGGCTTGCCAATCGATGGGGGTGTTTGCGTGAGTGCCCTCAGCGAAGGCCGTGAAGGGTGCTGAAACAATCGCAATCAGAGCTGAAAGAATGAAACGTGTGCGCACGGGGTTTGCTCCGTTGTTTGCCTTTGTTGAGACAGACTACGGACGCGGACTGTGCTGCGTTTCAGACTATGAAATTACGGCGTGGCTTGAATGAGCTTGCCAGTGAACAGCACTGGACCTGTCGGTCCTTCGCCAGGCGACCCGCCTTCGGGTTCCAAGCTAACGGCAAATGTCGCGTTCATGAACATTGCCGTGTCCGGGCCATCATCCATGGGCATGACGTGCATTTCGCCTTCGCTCATCACGCCGAGCGATTTTGGCTTGGGCAACTTGTCGTGCACCATCCACACTTCGTAGCTTTTGTCGGTTTTCTTTGGCGCCGACACTGCGG
>JANNXL010000072.1:0-1877 GCA_031409575.1 Hyphomicrobium sp. | reverse complement strand
CACGCTCCGAGCCAGCCCATGTCCGGCGCGTATTGGAAATTGCCGCCGAACTCCGTGGGGAGCCTTACTCGCAGCTCGTACGCGAGACCACCGACAACGCCCTTAGGCTCCTCGGCAGCCCCTAGGTTCGTGGTTCTAGGCGAATTTCTACTTTCAACTCAGGCGTACTTTTGAGTATGCTCACACCTTCTCTTACCTTGCTTGATATGGTGCCTGGCATGACTAAAGTGACCGGAATGGTCAGCGCGTTCGTCGCGCTGCTTGTCGCCTGCTCGGGCAGCGAGAAACAGAGCGGCGCGACCGATCCCTCGAGCGCGACTGACGGAGGCGGCCCAGGGGGCGGCGAGTCGAATGGAATCGCCAACTTCGATCCGAGCGACCCGCCCGTGCCGACCGCCGCATGCGGCACCGATCTCGACGTGCATAACGGCACCCTCCTGCCTGATTTCAACACGCCAAAGAACGGTGGCGCGTTCAGCGGCGATCCGATCGACAGCGGCCAGTTCAAGATCGTGCTCGAAGATCACTCGCTCAGGAATCCCGACCCGAGCCGCAATGACTTCAACGTCACCGCATACGGGCCTTCCACGGAGGGTGACAGGATCGATGCCGGGCCGTTCCCGTTGATGGTCCTGTTGCCAGGCTTCTCCGGCAATCACACGGGCTATCGGCATTTCACCGATCACTTCGTCAGTCACGGTTTTGCGGTGCTTGGCATCACGTGTGCCAACGTCACCTTCACCGATGCGCCGAACAATCCCGCCAACGTCGCGGAGATCCAGGCTGCCATCAAGTGGGCGCTCGAAGAGAGCTCCCTCAAAGGCAAAATCGATGTGGGCCGCATGGCCGTGTCGGGACATTCCCAGGGCGGCAAGCTGGCTTTCTTCACGGCCGCCACGGACCCGCGCTTCAAAATCGTGCTCGGCTGGGATCCAGAAAATGGCGGCGGCGCACCATGCATGCTCGGCGGGATACCGATCGCGATGCTCGCCGGACAGGATTGCAACGCTTGGCCAGTCGCACCCAACTGCGAGGCGAAAGATCCGGGCATGCTCGCGAACCTGCGCGCTGAAAGCGTCGTGTTTGCCGCACGCGATACGAACGTGACGCCCGATCAACACGCGTGGGCCGAGAACTTCTATCGCGGTGCCCCCTCGCCCGCGGGCCTGCTGCTGTTCCCAAGTGGCGGACACGGCGATTGGGCGGCAGCCGGCGCGACCACAGACATCACGAAACGCGTGCAATTGGCGCTCTTACTAACGCGCTTCATGGGCAAGTCGGGGCTCGATAAGTACTTGCCGGATGGCGCCTATGCCAAAGGTGAATCGACCGTGATGGTTTATACGAAGTAGCCGCCGTTCGTCAGAGTCGTCTTATGCAGTTGGAGGGTGTATGTCTCGCTTTTCTTATGTGACTTGCGCATGGTTTCTCTTGGTGATCACCGGTTGCGCCACCAATCCGAGGGAGACCGGCATGAACCCCATCAGGGGCACCGGCACGACCGGCGTTCAGCAAGGTGGCGACCCGGGTGGCGCATCTATTACGGCGGGCACGGGCGACGAGAACACGGGCGCCATGGGCGACGACAACGATGGTGCCACGGGCAACGACAAGGATGGCGGCGCTCCAAATGACGGCGCAAACGTCGAGCCCAATGATCCTCCAACGCCGGCCGAGGCTTGCGGCAAAGACCTCGATGCACACAACGGCACGGTGTTGCCGAACTTTCACACACCGGCGAACGGTGGTGCGTTCAGCGCGGATCCGATCGAGAACGGCGCGCTGAAAGTCGTGCTCGAGGACAAGACACTCCAGAATCCAGACTCGAGTCGTAACGACTTCAAAGTCACGGCTTACGCGCCATCGACGGATGGCAG
>JANNXL010000071.1:0-6320 GCA_031409575.1 Hyphomicrobium sp. | reverse complement strand
CTGCGTCATATCTTCGCCGATGGCGGCTATGGCGGGCCAAAGCTGCGGGGGGCCCTGGAGAAGATCGGGCGCTGCACCATACAGATCGTCAAGCGCTCCGACACCGCGACCGGATTTGAAGTCATTCCACGAAGATGGGTGTTGTGGACGTGTTTCTGCGCGAGGCGCGTTCTGTCGTTCGGCGTCGAAAAGCGCAGACTATCAATCGGCACCTGAAGACTGCCGACGCCTATATTGAGAATGTCGGCAAGGGTCAGTTTCCCAAAAAGTCGCTCACGCAACTTTCTGACGCCGTCGGCGTCAATGTCAGCACACATCGGCCACGCAGTGCAGTTGGCCCAAGTGCGCAAGTAGCCGTGCCTCTGATGCACTCAGCGCCGCACGCTGTATCTCAGCGAGCGCTTTGGAGCGCTGCACAGAGCGTAGAGAGCGCACACACTGTATTGCAGCGCCCACTTTGTCCGTCTTTGTGTGCCAGGTGCGCAGTGCTGCGACGATGGCGGTGTATTCAGCGACCGTGTAGCTGCCTCTACTTTGTGTTTCGACGCCCTTGTTGAGCAGGGTTGGGCGGAGTGATTTTGTAATCCAGCCACGCAGCTCGGCCTCGTCGAGCACCCGGTTCAGCGCTGCGTTGTGGTTGTTGATCGTGCTTTGTGCAGGCACGCGTCCAAGCTCTTTTGTGCGCCACTGGTCGAATGCTGTAAGGCCAGCCAGATCAACTTTCGCAATGTCAGTCGCGCCAAAGTATGGGATGAGCCATCGGCGCAGCGCTTGCTGATAGTCTCTGTATGCCTGTTTGCCCACGCCCGCCGCTTCGTCTGCCTGCATGCGCTGTATCGTGTGTTCGGCGACGGCTTTGAATTTGCGTGTCGATGCTGGCAGCTTGTTCGCTATGCGTGCCTGCGTTTCGTAGTAGAGCCGCATGGCGTGCTCTTTGGCGTCTTCGAAACTGTCTGTGCCCGTGCTTTTGATGACGCGCTTGCCGTTGTCCAGCGTCAGCCGCGCATACCAGTTCGTGCTGCCCTTGCGCTTATCGAGTCGCAAATTCTTGTGTATTTTTATCGTTTCTGCGCCGTAGCTCATCGCTCAGCTGCCCTGTTTTGCCCTGCGTTGCAGCTTAGCAAGATGCCCCAAAAGTGCCTACCGAAACTGTGCACAGGTTGTGCACAGACTGAGGGTGACTACATGTTGTGGCGGAGGGGCGAAATTTTGGGAAAAAGCGCTATATTTTGGTGCCCAGAGCCGGAATCGAACCAGCGACACGCGGATTTTCAATCTTCGTGTCACATCACCAAATATCCCTTGTAGGGGATGCAATTTTTCACTATAAATCTCTTATATTCAATTGCTTGCCTGTCATTTGTCATCGTCACTTAGTTGCACATGATTGCAGGTGGATGTATCAGATAGTGCATGATTTGTAGCCCATATGTAGCCCAGAAGGTGCCGGTCGATGTCGGAAAAGCGTGCAGCCATAACCGATGTCGCACTGCGCAAACTGAAACCGACCGGCAGTCGTTACGAAATCACCGACAGCATTGCAGTCGGCCTTCGCGTCCGAGTTTCTGCTGAAGGCCGGATCAACTTTATCCTGAAGGCTAGGGATGCTGGATCAAAGCTCCAGACGATCACGCTTGGCCAGTTTCCTGACATCTCGCTCAAGGAAGCTCGAGAGCTGGCAAATGAGAAACGCTTGGCCCTCAAGGCCGGGCGCGACATCAATAAAGAGAAGCGAACCCTGCGAGCGGCCGCTGCAGAAGAAGCGATCACGGCACCCACCCTCTCAGAGCTGATCGGCGAATTCGAGTTGCGGTTCGCGCGAAACACACGCATCTGGCAGCCCCGCGGACCACGCTCCCCGCGCAGCAGTGCTCGCTAGGTCATCGAGAGAGTGTATGGTGTGCTCTTGGGCACAGAGGTGTCAAAAATCACGGCAGAAGCCTTCGCGAAAACGGCGTCGGTTTACAAGAGGGTCAAGCCCCTTGGAACAAACGACACCGCAAATGGCCAGGTTTCGCGAGCACGTGCTTACCTCTCCCCGGTTTTGGACTGGGCGGCAGGCAGGAAGAGCTATGCAAAGATCGCCGGATGCGCGAAATTTGGGTTTTCACACAGCCTCGGCCCAGTGTGGACGTTCGCCCAGTGTATGGCGGGCTCAATCACCGTGCATGCGCAGCGACGCGACGGGCCCTCTTCTGCCGTTCGGCTATGCCACGGCGCTTCTCCGTAGCGGCCAGTCATCCTTGCCGCAGCAAAACCGACCGGGCAGTGTCGGCGATGCGGACGAGGCTGCCTTTCAATCCGAGCGAGCCAACGTCCGCTTGCATGGTGCACGCTTGATTGAACTATTTCATCTATGACAAGAGGGTTTGCGATATACCTCGGCAAGGGGGGGGTGGAAAATGATGGAAATTCTAGTGCAGCTAGGTTGGCCCTGCTGCAGGTTTCTGTCAACTAAAGCGCTTTTTTTTCAATCCACCGCAAAGGGAGAGAAACGATGAAAGACCAAGTCCAAATTGACGGAGCCAACGACCTCTACGTTTTGACCATACAAGACGATCCTGACTCCTGAACAGACAGGCTGAACGATGTCCATTGTAGACAGCTGCTCCCCGGCAGGAAGCGGTCCTCCGCGTCATGTGCATATGAACGAAGACGAGACCTTCGTGATCCAAAGCGGGACCTGCAAGTTCTGCCAGGAAGGAGAGGAGTTCACGGCAGGCGCGGGCGAAAGCGTGTTCATTCCACGGGGCAAGGAGCATACCTTCAAGGTCATAGGCGATGAACCGTGCCGCCATCTGGTGATCCTCACCCCCGGAGGGTTCGAGGCGTTCTTTACGGATATGGCGGCTGGCCAGTGCCGCATCCCGGAAGACATGCCCGCCATCGAGTAGTCTGCCAAGTGGCACAATATGGCTTTCACCGGCCCCCCTTTGGACTGATCAAATGACAGAAAAGCACACCGTCTACCACATCCCCGTCTGCCCCTTTTCACAGCGGCTGGAAATTCTATTGGCCCTGCGGGGGCAGACGGATGCGGTCGACTTTAGGGTCGTGGACATCACTAAACCGCGCGATCCCGAACTGCTGGCCAAGACCCGTGGCACGACCGCGTTGCCGGTGTTGGAGACCAGTGACGGTTGCATTCTGAAAGAGAGCCTTGTGATCCTGCGGTTTCTTGATGAGGCCCTCGAAGGCCCTCCGCTGCGCCGAAGCGATCCGGTCGAGCACGCCGTTGAATCGATGCTGATCGCCCGAGAGGGCCCCTTCACGATGGCAGGCTATCTCTTTGTCATGAACCAGGAGCGCGCGCGTCGGGGTGAGCATTTGGCCAAGCTGCTGGCGCTATATCGGGACATCAATGATTTCCTTGTCGACCAGAGCCCGAGAGGCCCATATCTGTTTGAGGACTTCGGTCTGGCGGAGGCCGTCTTTACACCAATGTTCAAACGGTTCTGGTTCCTTGACTACTACGAGGGTTTCGAGCTGCCCGTGGGCAAGGGCTACGACCGCATTCGCGCGTGGCACGATGCGTGCATGGCGCACCCTGCCACAGAGCAGGTGACCGAAGAGGAGATTGTGAAGCTCTACTACGATTACGCGCTTGGTGCAGGAAATGGCGCTGTGCCGGCAGGACGGACTGTATCCAGCTTCGTTTTCGAGCCCAGCTGGCAATCAAGACCAATGCCCCCCAGGGACAAGTATGCGGGAACAGCCACCGATAGAGAGCTTGGGCTCGCAGTCTGAGCCATCTTATCGAAGGCGACCTGTTATCGAAGGCGACTTGTAAATACTTAGCGATGTTTCAGATAGCTCGCTCCATATTTTTTCAGTCCATCAACAATTGCTTTTTGCTGAGCCAGCTTGCTACGCGCTTAAAGGCAGAACAACACAATCAACGGCGATAAATAGAAATCCTATTGGTATCTGATACTTTTTATTTGATTCTCATTATGAAACTTGCCGGAAAGAGTTTTGTTTTCCAGTTCGTTACCTTCGGTGGACACCGCAAGAGGCACTATTTCCAACGTCCATATCTGTGCGATGAGGACGAAAACTACCACTATTATAATGCGAAGGGCCAGCGTAACCGTTCTATCATCGAAATCTGCGGATTCAATCCGGATACTTGTTAACTTTTTCACTCTCTACTCTCGGATTTGCTGGCCCCCATTCATTTACATGATGGCCTAACGTGGCTTAAAGGTAGCGCTCTCAAGTCAGAACCATGGTCCCAGCCGCCGATCCAGATACAGACTGTCTCAGTTCGAGCGCCGGTCTCAACCTTCGGGTGATTTGTATTTCTGAAACATCTCGATTGGGTTGTGGCGTGCCGAGGTTGTCGTGTCAGCTTTTAGAGCAATGATCGTCCGAATTGCTCGCGTTCTGCAGGTCGTTGAGTAGCTGCTCATTGATGGCGCCGAAGTGCTCGCGTTCAGTCAAGCTGTTGAGACCCAACTCCTTGATCATGTTGATCGTCTGCCGCATCAGCTGGCCGGATCTCACGTAGCTATAGGCATCCTCAAGCACATCGCACACGACTTTGGCGCGAGGGCCAGCGGCGATGATCAGAATCCTGAGCCTGGCGAAAGTGGATCGCGCCCGGATGCGGCGGCGAGAAAATCGCTCAATGTGGCGGCCATTCGATGGTGTCGTGATCGGGATGTTGGTGGTTGGAGAGGCGGATTATCTCGAAACGCGAGGGCGTATCACCGGCACCGTTGTCGCCCTCGCCGGTGATCGTCTGGGGCAGGAACGGCAAGTCGGAGAACCAGGGCTCGCGCGCTTCGATCCCGTATTGGGCTTGCGGCTTCATGTCTGAATGGCGATCGAGCGAGCCGATCGAAACGGAAATGCGGTGGCTCGACATGAATTTGTAGAACAGCGGCGTGCCGCAATCCCGGCAGAAACCGCGCATGGCCTCGTCCGAACTTTGAAACCAAGCTGGCTCGCCGCGCGTGATCCGAAATCTGTCGGGGTGAACGTCGGCAAACGCGCCAAAGAAGCTGCCAAATTGCTTCTGGCACATGCGGCAGTGGCAGATGCAGGCATTGTTTGGTGTTTCCAACAGCGCATATCGCACAGCGCCGCATTGACAACCGCCGGTCCAGTTTTCGTTTTTGTTCATCCGACATTCGCCAAGTGGGTGCCGCTTGATGTCAAAGTCGCCTGACTCTGCCGGCTGATCAAGTGTTCTGCTCTGCAAACGTCGTCTGCGGTCGCCGGAACGCTCGAATGGCCGTGGAAAGAGTTGCAGTCAGACCGGCCGAGCACTCCCGGTCGGTCAACGTCATCACGTCGTGGTCGGTCAGCATCCCGAAAGGCGGCACTTATCACAAGCCGATTTTGCCGCCAGGCACCAGGAGTAATGCCCGTGCATTTCTTGAAGGCAGGGTTGAACGCCGCGTCAGAGTCATAGCCAACCTCGGCTGCGATCTGGGCAATGCCCATACCATGCTGCTCCAAGAGCCGCGCGGCAAGCCGCCGCCTGCCGCCGATCAGTCTCCATGACCCATCAATTCCCCAGCCCCCCCTCCCACGCGAATCCGTTCTCAACATTTCCTCCCTAGCCCATCAGAACCTTCCTCAGTGCCTGCACAGCCTTTAGCGTCGGCCTCGTGTTGCCGTCGCCGACAATGGCCCTGAGCATGCAGATCCAAGCGAACTCATTTTCCGTCGGTGGCGCACAGGAGGGAAGCTTGAACCCATCGACAACCCGTCTGTCCTCGCCGATCATTTCCCGAACACCGAACGGATTGCGTTGCGGCCTCGCGTGGCCAACCGGGGGTCGGTATCGCCGCTCGCTTCTCTGATTTCCATAACCCAGCCCAACTCATTCTTTGTTACGGGCGCGCCGAGAATTTCGATGATGGCCCGTGCCGCAGTATCGCCTTCGGTCTGCTCCAATGCTAGGCGCATTAGCCAAGCGGGGTCGCAGTCAAGTGCTTTTGCGAGTGCAGGCACTCGATCCAGCGGCACCTTGTTTGCTCCGATTTTTAACATCGTCATCATATTTACGTTCACAAAACCGACCTCTTGCGCGATCTCAGTTTGCGTTTTCTTCGGCCTGAGCTCCAAAACACGCTGGTTGAGATATTTCGCGAGTCGAGTGTTTTCGTAGGGTCGCTTCGCCATGGCCATCAACCTCATCTTTGTCGCGCGTGATGCGCGTCATGTATGGGAACGCCTGAAAAACTTCCCGATTTCGGCCTGACCTGATAGACTTGGGCATCCCTGCAAGGAGCCTTTCCGATGCCGAAACAGCCTGCCTTTCCCGGTCTTCGCGACGCGATGAAGAAGAAGCAGACGCGGCGGGAACT
>JANNXL010000070.1:0-9096 GCA_031409575.1 Hyphomicrobium sp. | reverse complement strand
ACGACCGTGAACAGGTCTTCACGTTGCAGTCCTTTGACAATTTTGTTGGTTTCAGGAGCCTGCGAGACCGGATTGGTGCAGTAAACGAAAAGCGACTTGATCGGCGGGTCGAGCTGCATTTCCCCGGTGAGCGCTGCACCTAAGCGCAGATTGTTGACAACGCGCCTGTCTGGTTTGTTCCAGTCGGGGCGAGAGACCTTGACCCAGTCGACAGGAAAGTCCCACAGCGGCATTTGCAGGAGGCCGCCGCCGGCGTGCTTCCACGAGCCAACAAGAGCGGGGAGTGCGCACGCGGCGCGAATGGCTTGGCCGCCACCAGCGCTGCGTTCTAGCGCAACACCGATTCGGATAACGGACGGCTGTGCGGTTGCGAACTCTTTGGCGAATTTCGCAATGTCGGCGGCCTTCACGCCGGTGATTTTTTCCACATACTCGGGAGTAAAGTCAGCCGCGCGCGCGGCCAGCTCCGGGTAGCCGTAGGTGTGCTTGCCGACATAGTCCTGATCGACAAGGCCTTGATGAATAATCGAGTTGATGAAGCCCATGGCAAGCGCGCCATCTGTGCCGGGCTTAGGGCAGATGTGCCAGTCGCCAGCCTTGGCCGTGCGCGACTTATACGAGTCGATGACAACGACCTTCGCGCCTTTCTTCTGTGCTTCAAGCACGAATGGCCAGTGGTGCAGGTTGGTCGAAATTGAATTGCACGCCCAGATCACAATGAACTTCGCGTGCACGAAGCTTTCCGGATCGACAGCTCCTGTTGGGCCGACAGTCATGAGCCAAGCGGTTGAAGATCCAGATGCACAGAATGTCTTCTCGTTGACAGTGGTGCCGAGCATGTTGAAGAACGGATCGCCCGAGTTAATCCCCTGCACGAGACCCATGTTGCCAAGATAGCTTTGCGGCATGATGGCTTCAGAACCATACTTGGCGATGATCTCGCGCCAGTTCCGGCCAATTTCCGAAATGGCCTCATCCCATGTGATGCGCTCGAACTGCTTGGAGCCCTTCGGGCCCGTGCGCCGCATCGGGTACATGAGGCGGTCAGGATTGGCGTGGTGATCGTGAAAGTCCTTCAACTTCACGCACAAGCCGCCCCGCGTCATTGGGTGGTTTTTGTTGCCGCGAACATCAACAAGTTTGCCGCCTTTGACCTCGTAGACCATGGAACACGTATCGGGGCAGTCATGCGGGCAAGCGCCATGAAAAACTTCAGATTTCACCTGTTCGTTCATCGCGTTTCCTCCAGTGGTGTTGGGAGCCGCGTGTTACGGCCTCTCCCGCTTGAACGCGGGCTTGTCGGATTGATGTTTCGAGCAGTCTGGCATGGTGAATTTCACCGGGCAAGTGATTAGACCGATCCCTTGAGAGGCGCGCGTTGACGAACGATTGGCTCGACCAAAAAGGCGGGCACGCCGGCGGCCTGGCTGTCGGCTTACAAACAGCCGTCGAGCAAGCAGCAGGCACGTTGACCGGAGCAACTAGGGTTGCAAGCTCAGGCCCTAAGACGGCTTGGTGCATTTCCCTCCCTTAGCGGGATTGGGGAACTTGCCTGGTGGGCAGGCACCACCGCCCTTGTTGTTGTCCTTCTTTTCCTTTTTGGCGGTGTCGCCGTTGTTTTTAGTCTGGCCCTTAATCTGGTCTTGAGCCTTATCTTGCTGCTTCTGCTTCTGAGTGAAAGGCGACTGCTGCTTTTCTAACTGCTTTTGCAGTTTCTGAAGTTGCTCTTGTTTTTTGTTCTCCTGTTTTTCTTTTTGCTGCTTTTCCTGCTGCTTTTCGAGTTTCTGCTGCTCTTTTTGCTTCTGCAGCTTCTCGCTCTGCTGCTTCAGCAGGTCTTGCTTCTCTTTTTCTTTTTCAATCTCGCGCTGTTTTTCTTTCGCGCGCACGTCGTCGCTGGGCTTGACGTTATCCTTCTTGTCGAGGACGCAATTGCCTTCTTCATAGCTCCCGCCGCGATTGGCGCACTGCTGTGCGGGCGTCAGTTTCTTGACGTCTGGGCCGTTGTCCGGCTGTTCCGTTGGCGGCTTGTCCTGCTTGACTGTTTTGCAATCGGGATAGCGGCCTTCGGTACCCTGCGGGCACTGCTTCGCAGGCTCTCTGCATCGCTTACCCGTCCAGGTGCCACCACGGCTGCGGCACTGCTGGGCTTCACTGTCTTTCGGGGTGTCCTTGCCTTTGGCGTCGCACTGACCGTTGTTCCAGCGGCCGCCGTTCTGGATGCAGTCCTCCATGGGCGTATTGCCATGCGGATATTGGCACTCGCCGCGAACCCACTTGCCGCCTTCGCGCTCGCAGATCACATCCGGCTTGGGCTTGTCGTTGTCCACCTTCCGGCAGTTGGGATAGTTGCCTTCAGTGCCGCGCGGGCATTCACGGATAATGAACACGCAATCACCGTCGATCATGCGCCCACCGCGCTGACGGCAGACCTCCTGCGGGGTCGGGCCGTAATCACACCGCGATCCCGTCCACCGCCCGCCGCGGTCCTCGCAAATTTCGCCGGGAGAGGGTGGATCGATGCAGCGCCGCCCGGTCCAGATGCGGCCCGAATGCGTGCAATCATCGATAGGGTTGAACTCTTCCACGCAGGCACCGCGGCCGTTGCGTTCATAGCCTTCGCGGCACAGGCAGTATCCGCGAGACGTTCTGAACTCGTTGGGTCCGGGCTGGCACCTGGGCTCTTCTCGCTCGGGCACGCACGCGCGGCCGTAGCGCTCGTAGCCTTCGCGGCAAACACAGCGGTTGTTAGCAGTGCGGTACTCGTTGGGGCCGGGATCGCACAGCTCTTCGACACGGATTTTAACGCAGCGGCCGTCGTCACGGCTGTAGCCACTGCGGCAGACGCACCGGTCGGAGACGTAGGTTTCATTATAGCCGCACTCTTCGCGCTCGGGGGTGGGCACGAGGCGGATGGGTGGCGGCGTGGTTCCGCGATCGTCGATGCAGACGTCATCGCCATTGCGCAGGTATCCTGTCTTGCACAGGCAAATGCCGGCGGACGTGCGGTACTCGTTCGGCCCCGGTTCACACGCGGCCTCGCAAGATGCTTTCTCCGCATTCCAATTCTTGCCGGATGGACACGGGCAGGACCCGCTGCGCGGCATGGGGTTGCCATCCGGGCAGGTGTCAGGAGTGGGTTGAGCGGCGGGCACTTGTGCGGCGGCGAGGCATTGGCCATCGCGGCTCCGGGTATAGTCCGCATCACAAACGCAAGCGCCAGACCGCGACTGAATTTCACCGTCGCCCGGCTTGTCGCAGACCGGCTTTTCGTTGCACTCAGGGCGTGGCACAAGACTTACGGCCGTGGCGCTATCGTCAGCCGCATCGCCGTTCCAGCGTGTGCCCGAAAGCGGGAAAGTGAGGATGGCCGTGTTCTTGGCCACGCATTGCTGGCCGCTCTTGGGTAAGTTTGCGGTGACGTTGAACGAGACGCTGTCGCCCTTCGCCAATTCGAAAGGCGGCTTGGTGCACTGGAATGCAGGGCCAGCGCCATTGCAGGTCCAGCCCGGAGCATCGAAGGCAACCGATGTGGGAGTTTCATCGAGCTGTTCGGTCACATTGAGCGGCCCCTTATAGGGGTCGGGACCGGTGTTGGTGATCGTGACAGTATATTTGCACACGAACCCGCCGCCGCCTTCTACACAATCGCCGTTCTTGACCTTGGTGGTTTTTAGGTTCGTTGGGTCGCACAGCACTGTGGTCAGGCCGGTCACTGGATCGAAGAACTGCAGCAAGGCTGCATCGGCTAGCGCTGTCGAGCTGTCGTCGCTGGCCTTGAAATTGGTACTGCCAACGGGGGGTGCCAAGATCGCCGCAGTATTGGGAACGAGGCACGCGACAGCGTCGATCACGGCTTTAGGTGTGTCGGCAAAAATCGGGAACGAAGTCGATTGCCCGGGTGCCAGTGAGACCGCAGCGGCAGAGTTACACGTTACATTGGGGGCAGCGCCGACGCATTGCCACGCTGCCGATTGGCTGCCCACGGTCGCGGTTGCAGGCGTCGTATCTGACAGTGACACAGGACCGTTGAACGGCGTAGGGCCGGTGTTCGTCAGCGTGATGGCAAAGGTGCAGCGAACGGTATTGAGATTGGTCTTGCCACAACCTGTGGCTGATTTCAAAACCGCGAGATTGGCCAAAGGCGGCGGGTTGCCAACCTTTACCCATGCACAGCTGCCCGATGCCGAGATATCAGCCGGTGGCGAGCCGGGTGCCGTGAGGGCAAAGCAATTTTGCGCCCAGAAGTTACCGGGCGGCATCGTCGCTGTAATCTTGAAAGTTTTCGAGGCTCCAGGCGCCAGTGACATAGGCGCAACGCATGAAATCGGCAACGCCGCAGGCTCGCCGCCAACGCAGCCCATTGGAGGCACGACGGCGGTTACGGGCGCTGCGGTTGGCGTCACGCCGTTAAGCAGCAGGCCATCGCTGATGAGCACGTTGCCGGACAACGGCAGACCGCTGGAGTTTTTTACGGTAAGAGTAAATGTGCAAGCGCCGCCGGGCGCACAGGTCGCCGGGCCGCTCTTCGCAAGTGTCAAACCACCACCCGGTCCCGCAGCGTTCGAGTTGAAGCAGGCTTGGCCGTGATAGGGCGCATCGAGTGTCGCGCAGTTTTGGAAAACCTGAGTGCTCGGGTCAAACGGGGGCGCCGTATTCACCAAAACAGTTACTTTGCGCGACGAGCCTGGCGGCAGAGCCCCGCTGGGCAGGATGCACGCAACGGCCAATGCTGGAACGCCTGAACAGATAAAGTCTGGTCCGTCCGGCGTCACGGTCGTTGCTGTGAGTGGCACGCCGAAGCCTGTGGTTGGTAAAATAACGGCGGAATCGGTGAAGCTGACAGGTGATGTCTGAGGAATGCCGGTGTTGCGGACGGTGATCTCGCAAACGGTCTGCGCGCCAAACAGTACGGGGGCACATGTCTTGTCGATATAAATCCCAGGGATGGGTTTCTTCGGCGCGCCCGGCACGGCACTGCGCGTTGGCTGCACTGCGCGCTTGTCACATTTTTCGAAAATGGCGATTTGCCCAATCGGGCCATGGGTATTCGTATCTTCGTAGGTGCCATCCCAGTCCGTAAACCAAGTCGCGTTCGGTGGTTTAAGGGCGCTCTCAGAAACAGGGGCCGCACCGCCTGCGTTCAAAGCGCTCGATCCGGAACGCGATGTTGCTGCCGTCACAGGCTTTGCGAGATCTTTGTAGTTTCCCTGAAGGCCATGGACGGTGCGCGGGTCGCTGGTTCCGTCGCCGTTGCGCAAGTGCTCGCCGGTGGTCCACAGCGTTTCGTGACACGCACCGAGATCGATGTTGCCGTTTTTGTCATAACCATAGTTGAACGCGATGCCGCCTGTGGTGGCGCGATGCGGCGCCTCTAACCCATTGGCGAATTCTTCAGGTGCTTCCTTCCAGGACTTCGCGGTTGTATCGAAGGTGTAGCGATAGACGACCGAGGCCTGCGGGCGTGCGAATGTGCCGTAGTCGTAGCTGCCGGCCGTGTCGCCGCGCTGGGTCAGATACATTTTTTCAGGGCCATCGAATGCGATCGCCGTGATCATATTGCCGTTGGGTGTGCCGATGACATCGAGTTCAAGCCGCGGATCGGCCGCGAATGCGCCATCAGCCGTCAACCCAACCGACCAAACGACAGGACCTTCGGCAACTGAGTAATAGAGCCGTCCGCTCTCAACCGCGAGCGCGACAACGCGGCGGCGCGCATCGGCGTAGCCCCAGGTGCCAACGTCTTCGACAGAGAAATCCCGGCTGTGAATATCCATGCGTTTGGATGCATCGTCGGCGACTGGCGCAAGCCCCACTTGCGAGCGGGCGTCGATGCCGTGATCAAACGTACCGGCTTCGCGGCCTGCCATGTCGAGGCTATGGATGAGGCCGGTTTCTAAGCTTGCGGCAAAGATCTGGTGCGATACAGGGTCGAACGCGAGCCCGGCAAGGCCGGGGCCGGCGTTTTCAAACGAACCGCTTGTGATGGTCGAGAACAGCGAGACCTCGCCGGATTTGCCATCGATCTTCCAGATCGAACTTGGCCCGCCGCCTTTGTCGAGACCAAACTGGCCCGGCATCCAGGCTGCGTTAGGCGCTCCTTTGACCAGCCGTAAGGGCGCGCCCTTGCCGCCGTTTTCGACGATTTGCAGTCCGAAAAGTGATGACGCTCCGGCGTAAATGTTCGGTGGTGCCTTTTCGCCGCCGTCGTCGAGCGTGACACCGAACACTTGGCCGATTTCGCCAGCTTTGGCCTGAAACTTCGACGGCGCATCGGCGAGCTGCGCTGAGGGCGGCCCGCCCAGCTTCGACAAGTCAAAGACCTGCAGCGAAGGTTTCGCGAGGTCGATGGTGGTGACGTCGAGCGGGTGAACGCCTTTGGGCACATTGCCAGCCCGCAGCGAGCCAGAGAATGCGGTGACGGCAGCGTCGCCTTTGGCGATAATGCCCTGGTCTTGCGCACGAGCCTGTGGTGCTGAAACCGCCATCAACGCCGCGAGCAGAATGCCGGCGGTGGCTGCAACTCGCGGGCGCCGTGTTTGGGGCGACAGTGTGTTTAAGTTAGAGAGCCACTCCGCGCGACGCCGCACGCGATTATCAAATGCCATGTTAGCCCCCACAAACGCAGGTTGCCGCTCGGCATTTGCCCGCAACCTGGATAATCACTATCATTGAGATAACGGACAATCTACGGGCCGCCCCAAATAATGCCGCGCCCGGTGCAAGCGCTCGGGCGCACTACAGCATCACTACCAGGTGTCACCGTCAGTTCCCCACGGCATAGCGCGGAGGAGAAAAAGGGAGACCGCTGCCACGCCTTCCCCTCAGTCAACTGGCTAGACTGCCAATGGCATCAGGTTGTGGCCTGTCGCCGGGAGCAGGGCCGTGCTAGGTAAGGTTAGCGGCAGAGCGAGGCTGCAGGGACGCCCGTAGGACGTCTGACTGCTGGGTGTGCTCGCCGCCTTGGTCAAGGGAAACCTTGGGTTCGAATCCCATGAAGCGAACTCCTGGCACCAGCCGTAAGGCAGATGCCGGTGTGCCATGCGGGAACTCGTTTACGAGCTTCCCCCGCGTGCCGGTTGTGGTGCCAGGAGGGCGTGATTGGCGGGGACGTATGGACGAGTACTCCGGTTTGATTAGAGTTTTTTGGCTTCTAGCCGGTGTTGCTTTGCTCGCCTGGCTGGTGAAGTTCATCGCAGCCAAATCTGCGGCGATGGCCTCCACGATCAAGGAAGGTGAGCGTGGGCTCGTCTACCGCTATGGGCGCTTTGATCGCGAAGTGGGCCCCGGTCAGCATTGGATGGTGTTCGGGCGCACCATGACGCGCGTGCCCGTCAACGAACTCAATATTCTTGTCGCCAATCAAGAGGTGATGACCGCGGACCGCATGGCGGTCAAGCTCTCCGCGCTCGTCACTTACAAAGTCATCCATCCGCGAAAGGCGGTGGAGAAATCGCAAAGCGGCTACTATCAGCCTCTCTACTACGCCGCGCAGCTATCCTTGCGCGATGCGGTGGCAGAGCTGCAGTTGGAAATGCTGATTGACACGCGCGCCCAGCTTGATGCCGCGCTCACCGGGCGCGCAAGTGCCGCTTTCGCCGAGCATGGCTGCGAGCTTATTGCCATGTCGGTGCGCGATTTGATCCTGCCGCCCGATGTGCGGCGCCTCGCGACCGACGTCACGCGTGCCAAGTTTGAAGCCGCCGCGGCCCTTGAGCGGGCGCGGGGCGAGCAAGCATCTCTGCGCCTGCTCGCCAATGCTGCGCGGCTCATCAAGGGCAACCCCGAACTTATGAACCTGCGGGTGCTGCAAGCCCTGAGCACGGGCAACAGCAAGACGGCCCCGACCATCATCCTCGGCGGCAACGCCGGCATTGTTCCGGTTCCGGGTGGAGCAGGTGGTGCTGCCGAGACGCCGGATGATGAGTGATGTGGGGCACCGGTCCTTAGCGGCGCACTAGGTCCCTATTTTGCGTTCCTTGGCAGGTCCATGGAAAGGTGACCGCAAAAGCGCCAGCAAATCTGCCTCTTTGCAGCATGCCGTCGCCGTGGCCTTGAGCTCTTGGGGCCAAACCGGCTTGGGCATAAAACTGGTTTTGTGAATGGAATTCGTCGCCTGCAAAAGTTCGTCTTCCGTGTAGTCGGAATAGGCGGAGACGAAAACAATATGCACGTCCGTGTCGATAGCCCTGATCAGGGTTGCTGTTTCATAACCGTCAATCCCTGGCGGCATTCGGATGTCAAGGAAAACCGCGGAATACGGGTCTGAATTGGCCATGGCCACGCGCACGCTCGTAACCGCATCGTCGCCTTGATCAACAAAATCTACACGCCAATCGATTTCTGGCTCTTCGCCGCTGTCTTGCGCACCGAACAATTCAACTTCGAGTTCGCTCGTGCTTGGCGCACTGCGGCTGAATTCGTCGCGTTCCAAAACATGACGGTATGCTGCTATGACGCCTAGGTCGTCATCGGCGACCAAAAGTCTGGGTCTTGAGGGACGTGACACGTCGCAGTCTCCTTCTGGTGATCCAGCAATATCTGTGCTCGCTTCCGGTAAACAGATGCTCAGCACTCTACTCAAATGGCACCAGTGGACGCATTCACTAGGGCAGAAAACGCTTATTATAACAGATTATAGTAAGCGATTCGTGCAAACTCAGGTGCCACAAGTTAATAGTCTGTGATGGACCTGGGGTGGAGCTGGGTTGTAACGCCAGCAAGACAATGTCTCGCAACGTGTGCTCAATTCGAACTCAAGTACGGTGCTGTCTGGCCGTGGCGCGTTGAAATAGTGAGAATTGGGCCGGGCCGCGAAGTGGGGCTAATTTTTGCACACGAAGCTGCAAAATGATTAGTGAAGTCTATGAGCACACCTTCCAATGGCCGCCCCGGACGTAATGATCATCAGGGTCATGATCATACCCATGACCATGGCGCTGGGCACACACATGGCCATGCGCCGAAGGATTTCGGGACCGCGTTCGCCATCGGCACGGCGCTGAATGTGGGTTTTGTTATCGTCGAAGCCACCTACGGTGTTCTCGCCAACTCCATGGCGCTGTTGGCGGATGCTGGACACAACCTGAGTGATGTGTT
>JANNXL010000069.1:0-1559 GCA_031409575.1 Hyphomicrobium sp. | reverse complement strand
TGCTCTACGTCCGGTTTCCGCTGTCGTTGCGGAATGTTGAGGATCTGCTGCACGAGCGAGGGATCGAGATCAGCCACGAGACGGTGCGGTTCTGGTGGAACCGGTTCGGCCCGATGTTCGCCGCCGAGATAAGGGGCAAGCGTGTCGCGGGGTGTTGTCAGAAGAAAATGATCTGGTAGGGTTCTGACGAGGAATTTCAGTGGCGGTCGCGGCGGTATGCTTGGTTGTAGCCAAGCAAACATGAACTTTTGACCAACCGCCAAGCGGGGCGGGAGATGAAAGTCGCCACCCCAGTTTTCTTCTGACAAAGCCGCGCCGAATGCTATGCGGACGCCATGCCAGCCTCAGGCCCAAGTCCTCTGGCAATGCAGAACGAGGGAGAAGTCAATCGCGGACCTGAATGCTCCTCTCGGAGTTCTGGACCCAACACATTGATCACCTTACCGGCCTGCAGCATGTGCAGAGCTGCATCCACTAGGCCTGACGCACGAACGCACCTGATCAAGAGTTGCGACAGGCAGAAAAATCCTTTCATCAATGGATCAGGCAAACATCCCATGCAAACACAAGGGACGGGCGCGAGTTGACGAAGTTCGCAGGTTGGCGGTGCGAGCCGCGTAACTTGGAGCTATTCTTGCGGCCGCCCCAAGTTCAAGGGTATGCTATTGAAATTGCGAGTATGTCCATCGCCGACAGCTCCGGTCGACTGCGCCACTGTTGATAGCATTTCGACTCCGCACCGGTCGAAAAGGCTTCGGCTGGAAGGTCGAACTGCATGATTGAGGCAACGTCGTATCTGCCGATCGATACGTCATCGTCCTGGGTTTTCTCGAAAACTCTCTCAACCGTTTCTCGTGACCATCCGTTGCGCTTCGCGAGAAACTCGATGTTCAATTCTTCCCGGCAGAAGGCGGGATGTTGATAGGTGTGCAGCAGGCCAAGCATATGACCGAATTCGTGCAGGATCGCTCGGTCTAACGAACCGCTGGTCCAGTCGTTTCCCGCAGCAGGGATTGACAATGTAGGCTTTCCGTCTGGTGGTTTTCGGCTGTTGGTGCCAATGTATGACGAGGCTTGCGTTCCGGTCAGTGTTACGCGAACGTCGGAGCCATCCCTCTCAAGGCACTGGCGGATTGAGTTACCTTCGCCGAAATCCAATTCAATATTGCCGTAGAGGCTCCAAGTGCGAGCAATTCGGGCGGTGTATCGTTGCAGCGCAGGTTCACCGTCGAGAAAGCAGATGCGAACAGACGGCTGATCCCATTTACTACTCTGATCAAAGACTCCGCCCGGTTCAACACCGGCGTCACGGAGAGCGTTAACTAGCGTCGTATTTTGTCGCCGTGCATCAGCCCGCTGTCGCCGGGCTTCCTCTTCCAGCATCGCGATCCCGTTGCGCGCAGTGTCTAGGTTGCCATTGACCTGCCCCCCGGAAGTTCCCTCAGTCTGATGTAGAGTCTGCCCAACCCTGAAGGAGCAGACGCATGCGAAAGAGCCGTTTCACCGAGACGCAGATAATTGGGATGATTAAAGAGCAGGAGGCTGGGCTGACTGTGGCA
>JANNXL010000068.1:0-5223 GCA_031409575.1 Hyphomicrobium sp. | reverse complement strand
CAATGATCTGATGATCCAAGAAGCGCGCCTCGAAGCCGAGGCGGCTGGCGCGGCGTCGTTCCAAATTCCCAAAGAGATCGATGCCGAAGATCCGGCGGTCCAAAAGATCTACGAGTCGCAAAAGGCCCTGTTCGAGGCGCGCCGTAAATCACATCAGGGTCAGCTCGCGGTGCTCTCGCAGCGCATGCAGCAAATGCAGGGCGAAGTCGATGGCAACATCGCGCAAGCAAAATCCATGCGCCGCCAAAGCGAGATCGCAGCCACCGAACTGGCCAGTGTCATGCCGTTGCTGGAGCGCGGTTTTGTCAATCAGCAGCGCATCACCACTTTGCAGCGCGAGTGCGCACGCCTTGAGGGAGAAATCGGCCGGCTGGAAGCTGAAGCGTCCAAAATTCAAAGTGCAGTGTCAGAAACCGCCCTTCGATTGGCGCAGGCTGGCAAAGAGTATCTGAGCGAAGTGACGGACGAATTGCGGAAGGTTCAATCGTCACTCGCTGAACAACGCGAAACGCGCTTGGCGTTGGCCGACAAGGTTGCCCACACGGACGTGCGCTCTCCCCATTCCGGCCGCGTTCATGCCCTCGCCGTGCACACTGAAGGCGGCGTGATCCAGCCGGGTGGCACACTTCTGCAAATCATTCCCGAAGACGAAAAGCTGGTGGTCGACGCGCAGCTGGCACCCGTCTCGATTGATAAAGTGCATGAAGGGCAGGAGGCGGCCGTGCGCTTCCCGGCATTCAATTCGAAGACAACGCCGCGCCTCGTTGGCAAGGTGATCAAGGTTTCGCCCGCGCAAGTGACAGACCAGCAGGGGCGCACATATTTCACAGCTCAGATCGAAGTGCCGGCCGAAGAAGTGGCGCGACTGGGCAAGGGTCACGAACTGGTGCCCGGCATGCCAGCGGAAGTTTACATCGAAACCGAAGACCGCTCGATGCTGAGCTATCTGGTCAAGCCGCTCGTCGATGCCATGTTCGGTGCCTTCCGCGAGGGTTAGCCGGTGGCGGCGAACGTCTGCGTAGCAACCATTGCGCCGCTTCCGCGTTTTGCAGCGGCGGTCACGCGTGACAACGGCGCATTACGCCCCGGCGACGGGGCTATGGGCTCCCTACGAAGTCAACTTTAATGCTGCGGTTTGCATGAGTTTCTGAGCTCCATAGTGCGCACGCTGAATCTGGCGGTGATTGTCGTAGCATTTCGCCAGTTGCCGCTCAGGCGTGAAGTCGCTGATCGAACTGGCAACGCCCTCGGGCGTGATCTTGCCAGCCAGCATCTGCTGGCGCACATCGGCAAACGCATCAGCCAAGCGATCAGCCATATCGTCTTCGCTATCCGAGCGCGTGATCTGAAGGCCGCTCAGGCCGGGCTTGATGACGCTGTCGAGCTGCGGCAGGTGCACGGAACACATGGGGCGGCCGCTGCCCAGCGTTTCCAGAACAGAGAACGGCATGCCTTCAAATTCGGATGTCAGAATGCCGGCGTGCACGTGGCTCAAAACTTCGGCCACGCCCTGCGCGCTCTTGAACCCATGCAGCGTTGAAATGTCTTCGATGGCTTTGAATTCTGCAAACCGGTGCGGATCGCTGGTGCCCGTGTAGTGGAACTCAACGCCCGCGCCGATCTTTTCGCGAAGCCTCTGCACCGTCTTGAACATCAATGACGGCACCTTGAAGAGATCGAGGCGGCCGGCAAATGCGATGCGGAATGTTCCGTCATTGGCATAGGGCGTGGGGGCAAACGTCTTGGTATCGACCCACGTTGACAGCGTATCGATCTTGCGGGCCTGACGTGGATACGTCTCCCGGATGCGCCCGGTAATGATCGGGTTCACGCACAGGAACTTGTCACACGCGAGAACAGCGAGCTTTTCGTTGATGTTGTGCACGTAGCGATAGCTTTTCAGCAGGCTATCCATCTTGAGCTTGGGCGCGCCCTCGCCGTGCAGCATTTGCACGAAGGGCACTCCAAGCGCACGTACGAGCGTTGCGAACTCGACGCGCTGCAAGTCAACGCTCGTTGGCGTTTCTTTGAGTGTGCGGCGAACCATTGGCAAATGCTTGAGCAGTCCCTTCATAAACTGGAAGTTGATACTCTCGCCGAGGCTCTTGGCGGCTTCGCGGGCCTTGTCATCGGGAAAGTGCAACACGGGAAGGAAGTCGTAGTTCTTGCCGCGAAAGGTTTGCTTCGACACCTGGCCAAGTTTTTGATCACCGATGGCATCGACGCCAATCATTAGGAACGAAAAATCATCAGGAGCAAACGCCAGCATGTCGCGAATAAATGTTTCAAGGCCGCCCACCTTCGCGCCGCGAGGATCAAAGGAATGAATGACGCACAGGCGGTGATGCATAGGGGCTGGCTCACTGAAAGATAGGTCTTCTGGAGTCTTCATGGGCTGGTGCGCGCACTTCGCAAACGGGCCGATACCGCAGCCAACGCCCGCTTCGTTAACGCGGGATAGGCAATCGCCATCGAGATTGCATAAACGATGCCGCCAAGCGCGATGGCGAGCATCACAGACATGGGCGTTGCTGCCGGGGCAAACGCTTTGACGGCAATCAGCATGGCGAGCGTTGCCGCTCCAACGCGGACGATGTCCATGAGAGGCAAAGCGAAGCCATAACTGCGCCAGCCCCAAATCGACGTTGTGGCAAGCCCGATGGCTGAACCCGCGGCAGCCCCGGCCACGGCCCCCGGCAAATCGCCAAGCCACAGCCCCAATGCGACGCCAGCGAGTGTGGCGGCCGCGTCCACGATATCGTTGTAAACCGGAATGTTCGGCTTCTCGTGCAGCAAAAATACGTGTTGCGCGAAGTGCTGGCGGATGTTGCGTAGCGTTCCACAAACGAGTGCTAAGGGCAGCACGGCTTTGGTCATGTCGCGATAGTCAGCCGCCACGGCGAGGTCGATCAATGGATTTGAGATAGCCCACAACCCCGCCGCCGCCGGAGCCAGGGTGGCAATCAAGAGAACGCCGTTGCGGACCAGCTGATCCTGTCCGCTTTGAATGCCTTCTTCGCGCGCCTTGCGAACGGCGAGTGGGAAGCCGGCGACTGCAACCATCATGGCGGCGAATGCGGCGGCGCGCAGGCCCAGCCCCCACCCGACGGTGACAAGCCCGACGGCTTCGGCCCCGCGGGCGGCTTCCACGATGAAGCGCAGGCCGTTGTTGGCAAGCCAAACAATCGCCCCGCCGATCAACAGCGGCAGGCCGTAAATGACGGCACCGCGCAGAACGTCGCGTGTCGCGTTCAATGGCTCGCGTCCGAAGTTGAGCCGCACCATGGCGATGACAAGTGCCAAGCCCTGTGCCACCGCGTAACCTGCAAGCAGCGTTGCCGCGGTGGGAGGAAACATCGACATCAGGATAAGGCCGAAAACGAAGCCAAGCACGGGCCAGAAAATTTGCAGCACCGAGTACGTCAGTGTGTCGTGTTCGGCGCGTGCGCGGTCACTCAAATGCGTGGCGAGGCCGCGGCTCAGCGTGTAAGCAATCGCCGTCGCGAGAAGTGCGGGTGTCCAAGCTGCGTCGATCACAAACGTCAAAAGCCACACGATGATCGCTGAGACCGCCGAGGCAATGACGAGTGCGGCCGTTTCGGTATCCAGAAAGCGTTTGCGCGTGGCGTCATCGGCAGTGGGGTCGTAGTAGCGCACGGTGTAAAGGCTGAGCCACGATGTGGTGCCGACAAAGATCAATTCCTGGGCGGCCGTCAGGAGCGCGAACACGCCCATTTCAGCTGGCGGGAGAAAATGTGTCCATGCCACCATCGAGACGAGCTGAAATATGGGCCCCAAAACCTGGGCCGGCAGATATTGCAGTGTTTGCCGGTACAACATCATTGGCCAGTGGGTTCTTGCGAGTGTCCTGAATTCGGTCAGTCTAGCGTCAATTCCAGTCACAACCCCTTCGCAGCGCGCCGTGTGCCTGCGGCCGAAAACGCAGCCAACACCTCACTATGACGCCTTTTGGGGTTGTCACGAGGTGTCTTGCTGTCACGACAGAGTTGGCCTAAAGCCAGAACCGTGCCTGATGTGCGATTTTCAGCCCGATTTGCCCGCCGTTCTGCGGCGGCAGCAGCGCACCGGACGCCGACTTAGCACAGTGGTAGTGCACCTGATTTGTAATCAGGGGGTCGCAGGTTCAAATCCTGCAGTCGGCACCAATCTTTTCAAGGGGTTAGGCAATGTTACTTTTTATGCTGATATTATTTAAGTAGCACATAGGTAGCAGGGTAAATGTCAGGGGCGCAGCCAAAACAGTCCGGAGTAATCGGATGCTTGCCGTCAGGTGGCTGACACGATGGGGCTGAAGCTGCTTTTTAACATTGGCGATGGACGACATAGGTAGCCTTGCTGATTTGCCCTCAACCCGAGGCACGCAGATCCCCCGAAAGCAACAGGTCGACGGCAGCATCGGTGACGGCCTGACACTTGAACTTACAGGCCATCGTCTCGGTTGCCTCGAACGTGCCGTGCTCTCCGAGCTTGTTTGACGGCAAGCCGCCTTTGCAGGTCTCGTAGTATTTGCAGGCTTGCGCGCAGGCGTCGATGCCCCGACGGATCGATTGAACAACCCGCAGAAACCGGGGATCACCGGGCAGATTTCTGAATGCGCGGGGATCGCCGACGTTGCCGAAAATTAGTTGACCAAATTCTGCATGGTGGAGACCATAGAGCTCAGGTGAGAATGTTCCGAAATCCCCGCTGTGTCCGACCGTCAAAACCCGGATGGGAACCGTCTCGTCGCTGCAATTGATAGTCTTCTGGAACACATTTCGCAGGCCTCTGGTCAATTCACGTACGTTTTGCTTCGAGTTGCCGGAAACGACGAGTTCAAAATAGCGCCGTAGAAACCGGCGGAATACCGGCAGAGCGTCCCCATCGCCGTGGGAGGAGTGAAGGTACGGTCCCTCTGCCTCGTCGATATTGAAGCCGATCGAATCCACACCAATCGACTCGAAAAAGTCAAACAGCTCTTCAGGGTTGCCGATGGACTCCCGGGTCAGGACGCAAATGACACTGAGCCCAAGTCCCGCCTGTTTCAGTCTCGAAATTCCCGCAAGCACGCGCGCGCTCGTAGGGCCATGTGAGCGTGTCACGCGATAGCGGTCATGAATGTGGGGCGGCCCGTCGAGGCTTACGCCGACAGAGACATGCCATGTCTTGAAGAGGTCGATCCAGCGATCGCTAATCAGCGTCGCATTGGTTTGCAACTTGTGG
>JANNXL010000067.1:0-7431 GCA_031409575.1 Hyphomicrobium sp. | reverse complement strand
CAGCACCGTTTACGATGCAGCCGATGTCGCCATCGAGACCGACGTAGGCCAGTCCACGGTCGGACGCGTAGGTTTCGCGGCTGTCTTCCTGGCTCTTATCGCGCAGCTCCGAGATTTGCGGGCGGCGGAACAAGGCGTTCTCGTCGAAACTCATCTTGGCGTCGAGTGCCACGACGTTCTTCTGCTTGGTGATGACGAGCGGGTTGATTTCCACCATGCTCGCATCAAGGTCGCGGAAGGCGCGATAGCAGCCAAGAATGGTGCGCTCGAATTTCTGCACTAAGTCAGGCTCTACGCCCAGGCCGAAGGTCACTTCGCGGGCCTGGAAAGCCTGCATGCCGACGGCAGGGTCAACCGCGATCTTAATAATTGTGTCGGGCTGTTTGGCCGAGATTTCCTCGATGTCCATACCGCCGGCAGCAGACGCCACGACGACGATACGTTCAGACGCGCGATCCATCACGAACGACAGGTAGATTTCCTTGTCGATGTCGGAGGCTTCTTCGATATAGAGGCGCGACACCAGCTTGCCGGCGGGGCCGGTTTGGTGCGTGACGAGCTTCTTGCCGAGCAGGCTTTCCGCAGCCGATTCGATTTCGCGATCAGTTGAGCACACCTTGATGCCGCCGGCCTTGCCGCGTGCGCCCGAATGGATTTGCGCCTTCACAACCCACTTGGAGCCGCCAATTTCCGTGGCGCGGTAGGCGGCCTGCTCAGGGCTGTAGGCCAGTCCGCCGCGCGGAATGGCAACGCCAAACTTCGAGAGAAGTTCTTTGGCTTGATACTCATGAATGTCCATGGATGGACCTCCTTGTTCTTAGTCGGACGTTTCCCGTGATTTATGCTTTGGCGCGAGCTGCTTCGCCGGCTTTGATTGCAGCGTTGGTTGCAAGAAGATTATTGGCCATCTTTTCAGACGCCGCGTCGATCATCTTACCATCGAGCGAGGCTGCACCCTTGCCCTGGGCTTCAGCTTCCTTGAGTGCCACGAGAATGCGTTCGGCGCGCGAGACTTCTGCGGCCGTCGGCGAGAACACTTCGTTGGCGAGTTCGATTTGCGAAGGATGGATCGCCCATTTTCCTTCGACGCCGAGTGCGGCTGCGCGGCGGGCGCCGGCCGTATATCCTGCCGGATCCGAGAAATCGCCGAACGGACCATCGATCGGACGCAAGCCGAATGCGCGGCATGCCACCGTCATGCGTGAAATCGGGAAGTGCCACTGATCACCGGGATAATCAGGGTTCAGACCGCCGATCACAACCGTGCGGGCTTTGTTGAATGCCGAGTAGTCGGCGACACCGAAGTGCATCGATTCGAGGCGGCTGTTGGCGGAAGCAATGGCTTCGACGTTGGCCATGCCGAGTGGCGTTTCGATCAACGCTTCAGTGCCGACTTGGTTCTTGAGGCCCTTGGCGACTTCAATCTGGCTGACAATGCATTCAACCGTATAAACGTCGGCCGGGACGCCGACCTTCGGAATGAGAATGGTGTCGAGCTTAGCGCCGGCTTGTTCCATGATATCGACGACGTCGCGGTACATATAGTGCGTGTCGAGGCCGTTGATGCGCACCGAAACGCTTTTGCCGTTGCCCTTCCAGTCGAGATCGTTCAACGCCTGGATGATGTTTTTCCTGGCCTGCTCTTTATCGGGCGGCGCGACGGCATCTTCGCAATCAAGGAAAACATAGTCGGCAGCACTCTTGAGTGCCTTGTCGATCATCGTCGTGTTGGAGCCGGGAACGGCGAGATAGGAGCGCTGCAGGCGCTGCTTGCGGAGTGGATATAGCGTAAAGCTCATGACGTTTCCTTTGCCTCGTCTTGTGGGGTGCAACGCACCGGGATCAATGTGTGAAAAAGGCGGCGCACCGTTGAGGAGCGCCGCCGATCTGGAGTTAGGCCGAAGTTGCGGACTTGGTGGCTGTCTTGCGGAAGTATTCCGCCGCAGCGCCCGTGCCCGAGCCCGCCCTGATGTTCACGCCGCAATCGAGCAGCGACATTTCAACGGCGAACAGAACGCCGCCGATCATGTACTCGTCAAGCGCGCCCAAGTGGCCGATACGGAATACCTTGCCGGCAACCTTGTTGAGGCCGGTGCCGAGCGAGGTGTTGTAGCGGTAGAAGGCGGTCTTGAGCACGTTGACGGCGTCAATGCCCTCCGGCACCAGGATTGCCGACACCGTATCGGAATGCCACTTGGGCTCCTTGGCACACAGCTTGAGGCCCCACGCATCGACGGCTGCGCGCACGCCCGACGCCATGCGGTGATGGCGAGCCAACACATTCTCCAGGCCTTCAGCAGCGATGAGATCGAGGGAGGCACGCAGGCCGCGAATGAGCTGAGTGGCTGGCGTGTAGGGGAAGTATCCAAGATCGTTGGTCTTGATCATGTCTTCGAACGAGAAAAAGCAGCGGTTCATGCGGCCGTTGAGGCTCTTGTTGGCATCGAGCGCCTTCTGGCTGACGGCGAGAATGCCCAGGCCCGTTGGCAGCATGAAGCCCTTCTGAGAACCAGACACGCAGCAATCAACGCCCCACTCGCCCATACGCATGTCGAGCGAGCCAACCGATGACACGCCATCGACAAAGAAAAGTGCGGGATGCTTTGCAGCATCGAGTGCTTTGCGCACGCCGGGGATGTCGCTCGACACGCCGGTTGCGGTTTCGTTATGGGTTGCAAACACGGCCTTGATTTCATGGGCTGTGTCTTTGGCGAGGATGTCGGCATACTTTTCGAGCGGCACACCCGTGCCCCACTCTTCATCGCACAGCACCACCTTGAGGCCCATGCGCTCGGCCATGTCGACCCAGAGCAGCGAGAACTGGCCGAAGCGGCTCATCAAGACCTTATCGCCAACCGCGAGCGTATTGGTGATGGCCGATTCCCAGGCGCCTGTGCCCGACGAGGGGAAAACGAAAACGCGGCCGTCCTTCATTTTGAAAACCTTCTTGAGGTCTTCAAAGATCGGCAGGGTGAACTTGGGAAACTCGGGGCTGCGCATGTCTTCCATGGGAATGGCCATGGCCGAACGGACGGCCTCCGGGATCGTCGTAGGGCCAGGGATGAACAAGTGCGGTGTGACCAGCATGCGGTGCGTCTCCTCAAAGTCTTTTGTTTCGTGGGTCTCAAATTCGTCGCCCGGCAGGGGTGCCGTGCTCGTCCGCTTCAGCCGTTGCCCGCAACAAATGCGGCCAGCAGCGCAGCCTTCCGGCTGCACCCTTGTGGCTTTTGCGATGTTTCGCAGAACCGTGAATTAACGAATTGTTAGGGAGCCGCAACACCCGCTGGGACAGGAACCGCACACAGCCGGGTAGTGGCCTGCCTACCCTCGACAAACTATGAACCTGAGCTTCGAGATCAACCTCTTGAAGTACATGAAGGTTCGCCGTTTTGCGGTGTTTCATCGCTGGCCGCGTGACGGCGAGCCGGATACAAACATAGCGACCGCCATCGCTCGGTTCTTGACGCCGAGTTTGTCGTACAGATTTTTGAGGTGATATTTGACCGTGTTTTCCGAAATTCCGGTGCGTGCTGCGATCTGGAGGTTCGACCATCCGTTGGTCAGAGCGGCGAGGAGTTCGCGTTCCCGCACTGTCAGCACATCGAGCGGATCTTGACCGAGCTTTTCCATATCCACATAGGGGAAGCATACGCGTCCCCGCGCAACTGACGACAGCGTCTCCATGAGTACGGCCGGCTCATCACTTTTTGATATGAAGCCGCGTGCCCCGCCTTTGATGGCCTGATGCAGCACGTCGTGCGCACGTTCGCCAGTGTATACGATCACGCGCACGGTCGCTTGGCGGCGTTTCAACAACGCCAGAAGGTCTCCACCCGTCATATCCGGCAAGGCCCACCCCACCAGCCCAACATCAATCTTGGTTTGCATGACGAGTTCGGCGAAGGCCGCTCCCGTGCTGACGGCAGAGGCTACGGCGAAGCGGCCATCTTGACGCAAAAGGTCCGATAGCCCGCTGCGAATAACGGGGTTTTTGTCGGCAATCGCGATCGTGGCAAGCTTGTCGCTCAAAATTTTCAGGCCATTTGGGCTGGAGGGGCAGTGTCCCTATAGCGGGCGAGAAGCCAGAGTGGCAAAAAATCGATGTCAGTGCGAGCGGTCATCACACATCGATACACATTTAACCCTTGATACCGGTACTTTAAGACTTCTTGCGCCGGGCAAGTCGGGTCTCGCGATCATAAATAATCTCGCCGCCAGGTACGCGGATGTCACGGACAAACTCAAACAAATGTTTGCTGGGCGCCGGAGTGACATACGTGACGGCAAGTGCCGCAACAATGCCTGCCGGAATGCCGAAGGCTCCAGCCAATGCACCCTGGATTTCAGCTTGACCGGTTTCAGCTGCAAGAATGGCGAGCCCAGCCACGCAAAACCCAGTAACGAGGCCAGCCAACGCCCCGAAAGCATTCAACCGTTTCCACCAAATGGATAACACAAGCACTGGAAACGCAGCCGAGCCCGTCAGCGCCAGTGCCCATTGAACCAGTTTGAGCGGGTCAGCCGGCAGGATAAAAGCCAAAATAACGCCGCCTGCTGCTGCCAGACACAATCCAGCGCGCGCCAATGTCAGCCGTGGTTCATCAGCCAGCGGCTCAAACGAGAGACCGTTGGCGAGGTCTTCGGCCAGCGTATTGCCCAGCGCCACGAGTGAAGCCCCGGCTGTGGCAAAGGATGCCGCCAGCACTCCTGCGGCCGCAAAATACAGTGCAGCAACCGGCAGGCCAGCAGCGACCGGAAGGCTGAACAAAATACTGTCGCGCGTGAACTCCAGAGTTGCAAATTGCATGCGCCCGCCTTCGCTGCCCGCCGTCAGCGTTCCCAATCCGGCCAGTGCTGTAATCCAGTCTGGAGTTTGCCCCGCGTTGGGACCTGAAAAAATGGCGAAGACATAAGAACGCATAAATACGGCGACCGACGCCAGCGTCAGCATGATGATGCCGAACAAAACCGTGGCCCACCCGAGCGATTTGCGTGTCTCATAAACGCCTGGCGTGGCCGCAACCCGCGTCAGCAGCCAGGGTGCCGACGCCACTCCAGCAAGTGTTGTCAGCATGGTGATAATGAAAGCCAGCGGCCCTACGCTGCTCATCGCATCAGAAAAGCGCTTGGCGATTGGTTGCAGCATCTGTCCCGGCATGTCGTAGGCCAGTGCAGGCGGCAGCACGAACGGCATCCCCATGGCCGCCTCGCTGCGGCCGATGTTGCGCAGCACCGGGCCGTGGCTCAGTTGCGGCAGTGGAAGATTTGTCAGCATGACCGCTACGACGGTGACGGGAACAAGGATTGCAATCAGTGATGCGATGCCCTGAGCCGAACTTGTCCAGCTCAGTGAGCGCATACCGCCGGCACCGAGGGTCGCCACCAACACAGCCGCAAACACCGCCATGGTGAGCAGTGGTGCCGCGGCTGGGCTTATGAATTGCACGGCATACGTGCCGGTTTTCAGTTCTGCCGCCAGCAGCAGCATGGCCGGTACAGACAACAAAAGTGCAGAAATCACGCGCAGGACGCGGCTGTCAAAGCGCCGCCCGAGATAGCTTGGAATTGTAAAGGCACCGAACTTCCGGAAGAACGGCGCGAGGAGCACCGACATGAACACAAAGCCTGCGACCCCGCCGATCACAAGGCAGACGGCGTCAAAGCCGATGAGGAAGAACGCTCCTGAGACCGCCACCAGTCCCGTGCCGCCAAGTGCTGCAGTCGCCAAGCCGAGCCCGGTGTAGAACGCAGGTACGCGGCGGCCGCACGCAAAGTAATCGAGCGGTTCTGACGTGTAGGCCGTCCAGCCAATGGCGAGATACAGTAGCACGGGCCCGTACAGCATCATGGCGCGCAGAAGGTAGTCCGGCGCTTCAAGGCCCTCGAGGATGAGCGTCAGCACGCCCAGCGCGACGAACAGACTGATGAAAATGCCGTAGTACGTTCCAAGCCGGGGATTTGCTGAACGCGGGCGCATCAAGGCCATCGTTGCGCGCCCTCAATTATCTTCATGCGCGCCATGCCAATGATCGATCGCGTCTTGCCGGTTGACAAACCCTGCGACGGTAATTGCTGCGATCACGACCAGGCCATGCAAGGCCAAAAAGTAACCGAGGGGAAACCCGAGAAACTTGTTTGAGTTCAAGCGCCCTGCGTAGAGCGGCAGAACAATGCACACAGCCAGGAACGGCACTAAGCTGGCAAGCATCTGCCATTTCGTATGCTGCCAGTAGGGCTTTCGCTCTTTACGTTCGATCATGCAATCTTCCAGGTCCCGGTACGGCGTTGAAGCCCGATGCCGTGCAGCTCACGGCGAGTCGCATACGGCCAACTATGGCACCGGCCTCGCAAGCCGTCGCGGTTGTTTTTAGTCAGCCCCGTTTGTTTCAAGTGAGGCGGCAGGAGACTTTGGCCGGCCTATTGGCCGTCCCGAAACCGTGCCTCTGGCTCACAAGCCGGCACTGCTTACCCCTTCATTTTGCAACACATTTGCTCTGCCAACGGGTAAATCGATCAATTGCTGCTGTCTTTCCGCTGACTTATAGTCAGCATGCGTGAGTCGCGGACGTGTCTGAGCCGCTGAGGCGCCATTCAATGGGGTAGCGAACGATGTCGATGATGCAGGAATTCAAAGAATTTGCCATGAAGGGCAACGTGGTCGACTTGGCTGTCGGCGTCATCATGGGCGCCGCCTTCGGCCCGATCGTCAGCACACTGGTCGAAAACATCATCATGCCGCCGATCGGACTCGCAATGGCCGGCATTGATTTCTCGACGCTTCAAGTCGTGTTGGCGGAAAACGCTGCCGACCCGGCGAAGGCCGTTGCCATCAAGTATGGCTTGTTTATCAATGCCGTTATTAAGTTCATGATCACCGCATTCGCTATCTTCCTGCTCGTCAAGGCGATGAACGCCGCCAAGAAGCCGGCCCCGGCGGCAGCACCAGCCGCCCCGCCGCAAAGCGAGGTGTATCTCAAGGAAATTCGCGATGCCTTGACCAAGAAATAAGTCCGGCCAATTCAGCGTCGTCTCCAAAAGCCCTGCGCAAACCGCGCGGGGCTTTTTCCTTTAAGAACAACTTCCGCCGCCGAGCACACAAAACCGCGCGCAATGGGGATGGCAAAGCCGGACCGCGCCGTTCTCGAACATACCACCATCGGCGAGGGCGGATTGCCGGAGGGTCTCACCCATTTCAAATGCGGGATCATAGGGCAGCAACGTGCACGGCAGCACAACAGGCTTGTTAGCACCCTTCCGCTTCACCACCATACGCGACGATGCGCACATCATTTGCGACGGCTGCTTTTTCAGGATGCCCCAGCACGCCGTTGAAATCTCGGGCACGTCATGGCTGCCGTCCATTTCCGGAAATAAGGTCAGCGAGTGCGGGTCCGCAGCATCAATGGTCCAGCCGCGCACTTTGAACAAGCG
>JANNXL010000066.1:0-1864 GCA_031409575.1 Hyphomicrobium sp. | reverse complement strand
GGCATCATGGCACAGATCATGAAGCATTTGGTTGGTCGCGTTAGGCCGAATTCTCTTGATGGCGCAACACACTTCTATGGCCCCTTGGCCTGGTTTCGAGTCGATCCAAGTATACGCATCGATTCGATGCCCTCTGGGCATACTGCGGCTGCCTTTGCTATGGCTACGGCGCTGGCAATTCGTTGGCCGAGGTTCCGCTTAATTTGGTTTACCCTGGCAGTGGGCGTGGGGATCTCACGAATTTTGACGAACTCGCACTACCCGTCTGATGTGATCTTTGGGGCCTTACTGGGAACGCTCGTATCCCTCTCCATTGGCAATTATAAAACAATCAAAGAAAAGGCTCTGATGTGAATGCCATGAAGTTAGTCCGCATCTCCTTTGCTGTACAGGTCTTGGATCAACTGTCGGCGGGGTTTGGTCATTAGTTTGTAGGCTTTCGGTCGCCGCTTGCGGACGCGTGGTTGTTGGCGGTTGGGGCGGTGGGGATTTTGTCGTACCTGGAGCTTGGTGGTCGGTCGCACGACGGCCTGCATGAGCCAACGCAGCGCGTCCACGAAGCTCAGGCGCGTCAGCTCTTGCGATTGCTCCTGGGCCTGCTTGAGCATGACGAGCCGCACCAGATTGTAAACCAAGACATAGACATTCACCTCCTTGAGAACGCCCTCGACTGTTTTGCAGCGCAAGACTTCCATGCCCATCGTCGTCTTGACGTGCCGTAGGTTGGTCTCGACTTCCCAGCGCACGCCGTACAGTTCGGCGATGGCCCAGGCGGGATATTCCTCGGGATCAAGCAGCGTGGTCACGATGGTGACGACCTGCGTGCGTCCGCCGGGCAGTTTGGTGCGATAACGAATCTCGCGCAAGCGTTGTTGCTCGGGCAATAAAGCATACTCCTCAGCGCTCAGCCAAGTGGGTCGCGCCTTCGGCTTGTCGTACTCGACCAGTTGATCGTACTTGCCAAGCTTCTGGATCAGGCGACCCGTGGCAAAGAGCGCGACGGTCCCCTTGGGCTGCTTCCCGCGCAGCCGGCGGTCCTTGCGAAAGCTAATCAGTTGTCGCTGATGCGCGCGGATCACGCCGTGCAGTTTTTGCCGCGAAAGCAGGGCCACATGGGCGTATGATGCAAAGCCCGTGTCGGCCACGAGGATGTCGTCGGGGCGCAGCGCTTCGTGCATTGCGCCGATCTTGGAGAGGTCGTGCGTGCGCAGCGGCGCGGTCAGATGCTTGACCAAGAGCCCCGTCTGCGCATCGAACATGGTCAGCCAATGCGCGACGGGAAAACCACAGCCTGGTTGCTGCTCGCCGGGTTGCCCGAAGGCGGCTTGCAACTCGGGCGTATCGGGCATCGAGAACGACGAGCCATCGACCAGAAACGTCCGATGGCCGAACCAAGTTGGTTCGGCGTTCGTGCGTCGCGCCGCGGCGCAGGTCTGCGCGAGCAAGCGTTCCAAGACAGCCAGCGGCAGGCGTTTCCGCGCTTGGCAGTAGGCTTCGGCCGTGCATTCCAATTCGGTCAGCCGAATCGCATGGGTGCAGGCCGTGTTGCCATGCAGCACTTGCAGGAGAAACGTATGCACCGTCGGAGCCGGACCAAGTTCACGCTCGCGCCAGTGATGGCCGACATCGCGGCACGCGCGATGAATCGCCACCGCGGTCAAACACTGCGCCACATTCCGCTTGATTGATTGGAGCGCATCGACAATAGTAAATGACATGAGCCGGGCCTCGGGGAGAGTCTGTTCTGAACAAACTCATTCTTACCGATCAGCCCGGCTCTTTCATCCATGCTGATAGCACGGCAACTGCTAGCACGGCCAAGTTCAGATGCTCAAGCAAGTTAGGGCTTAACTTCATGGCATTC
>JANNXL010000065.1:0-6437 GCA_031409575.1 Hyphomicrobium sp. | reverse complement strand
TTGCCTGCGCAATACCAACCCGGCGCTTATAGCCCTTCGATAAAGTCTCGATGCGCTGGTCGAGCACACCTTCGAGTGCGGCCTTGCTGGATGCGGCCGCGATGCGCGATTTTAGCTCTTCACCTGAATACCCGCGGATTTCACCGATGAACGCCAGGAATGCGCGCGGCGTCATTTCGCCGTAAGCCGGCGCGCCTTCCGGCAAATAGCCAAGGCTGGCCTTTGCGAGCTTCGGGGAGTCCTGCACGTTGTGGCCGCAGATGCTGGCGCTGCCTGAATTGGGCTCAAGAAACCCCGACAGCATTTTCATGGTTGTCGATTTGCCGGCACCGTTGGGGCCGAGAAAGCCCAGCACTTCGCCCTTTTTGACGCTGAGTGAAATGCCGTTGACGGCTGCAATATCGCCGAACGATTTTTGGAGGCTATCGGCCTCGACAAGCACGGTCATTCGTCAGGCACTCCTGGCCATGTCTGCTCAAACCGTTCCAAGCGCCCAAACCAAAGGTTTGTGGCCGGTATTTCGTGGGGCGCGCGCGGGGAGTTAAATGGGCCCGATGCCAGTTTCAAGTGGGTTGTTTCGGGTTTGATATACGGAAAAAATGCTCCAAACGGAATTTAAGGATCGGTAAGGACGGGGCGGCTCCTCAAGCGTTCATCTGCTCGCGCATCAGCTCCAGTTCAAGCCATCGCTCCTCGGCGGCTGTCAAAGCGTTTTCAGCCGTACTGAGCTTGGCCGTCGCCTCGTTGAAGGCTTTGCCGCCCGACGCAAAAAAAGCCGGGTCACCGAGCTTGGCTTGCAGGCCCGCAATCTCGGCCTGTAGGGCGGCCATAGTGGCGGGCAGGGTTTCGAGCGCGTGCTTGTCTTTGAACGATAGCTTGCGCTTCGCGACTGGCGCGGCGGGCGCAACAGTGCCGCCCGGCGTTCCAAGCGTTTTGTCGTTGGTGGTGGTGGACGAAGACTTGCTGAGGCCGACGCCGCGGCGCTGCGCGATCATGTCAGAATAGCCGCCCGCATACTCGCCCCACTGCCCGCCGCCTTCGGCTGCGATGACGCTGGTGACAACGCGATCCAGGAAGTCGCGGTCATGGCTGACGAGGATCACAGTTCCGGGATAGTCGGCAAGCATTTCTTGAAGCAAATCAAGTGTTTCGAGATCGAGATCGTTGGTCGGCTCATCCAGCACAAGTACATTGGAGGGCTTGGCGAGCGCGCGTGCCAGCATCAGCCGCCCGCGTTCCCCGCCCGACAGCACCCGCAAAGGCGAGCGCACTTGTTCGGGTGAGAATAGGAAGTCTTTCATGTAGCTCGCGACATGCCGCGGGCGGCCGTTGATCACGACTTGGTCGCCGCGCCCTCCGGTCAGGGCCTGGGCGAGCGTCCACTCGGGGTTCAATTCATCGCGGCGCTGGTCGAGTGTGACAAGATCGATGCTTTGACCAAGGCGAATGGTGCCTGTATCAGGCTCAAGTGATCCGGTGAGCATTTTCAGAAGCGTTGTTTTGCCAGCCCCGTTGGGACCGACGATGCCGATACGATCTCCGCGCAGGATTTTTGTCGTAAAATCTTCGACAATCGGCGTTTCCCCAAAGCGTTTCGAGATGCCTTTGGTTTCGACGATCATCCGGCTGGATTGCCCGCCTTCGGCAGCGGCCATCCGCACATTGCCCTGCACGTGGCGCTGCTCGCGCACGCTTTCACGCATGGCTCTCAACTCGCGCACCCGGCGCACGTTGCGCTTGCGCCGCCCCGTTACGCCGCCGTGCATCCAGTCGTTTTCACGCACGATCTTGCGGTCGAGTTTGTGGCGCTCGGCTTCCTCCTGTTCGAGTACGGCGTCGCGCCAGTCTTCGAAGCCCGAGAAGTTACCGTCCATGCGTCGCGCTGTGCCACGGTCGATCCACACGGTCGAGCGCGACAATGCCTCCAGGAAGCGGCGGTCATGGCTGATCAGGATGAGAGCAGCTTTTGATTGCCGCAGCTGCTTTTCCAGCCATTCGATGGCCGGTAGGTCGAGATGGTTTGTCGGCTCGTCGAGCAGGATGACGTCGGGCTCGGCGGCGAGCACCCTTGCAATGGCCAATCGGCGCGCCTCGCCCCCCGACAACGTGTTCGGGTCTTCATCGCCCGTAAGTCCCAATTCGCCGAGCAGCAATCGGGCCGTGTAGACATCCTGCAACGGCCCCAATCCATCTTCGACGTAAGCCATGGCCGTCGAATAGCCGTCAAAGTCAGGCTCTTGCGGCAGGTATCTGATCGACGCGTTGGGGTGCGCGAAGCGCTCGCCTGAGTCGGGTTCAACAAGGCCAGCTGCGATTTTGAGCAACGTCGACTTGCCCGAGCCGTTGCGGCCCACAAGGCAAATGCGGTCGCCCGGCTCCACCGAAATGTCGGCACCCTCTAGGAGAGGTGTACCCCCAAACGTCAGGTGGATGTCGTTGAGGGTGAGGAGGGGCGGAGCCATGGTCGTCCCGGTTTGTCAAAAAAGCGGCAACCCGCCAAGCCATGCGCCCCAGATTGGAAGCATGCGCGCTTGTCGGATCGCGAGGGTAGATAAATTGGTGGAGCCAAGCGGGATCGAACCGCTGACCTCTTGCATGCCATGCAAGCGCTCTCCCAGCTGAGCTATGGCCCCGAACCGTGGGATTTCCGGCGCAACACCGCGATGGCGGCACTAAGCAGGAAGCGGCCTCATTAGGCCGATCGTTTTCAATCCGCAAGCACCAAGTTGGCGCGCTTTAGGGACATCAACAACTGGCACCAGAGGCAGCCCGAAGCCGTCAGACTTCTTCTTCGCCTTCAACCACCGGACCGCCGATGACATTGGCCAGATCGCCGCCTTCTTCTTCCTCTTCCTCAAGGAAGGTTTCGTCGTCGGCGACAACGGTCTCGGCTTCTTCTTCCACGTTGTCGAGCGCGTCTTCGCTGACAATGGCTTCGGGATCTTCGACCTTGCGCTTCTCGGGCACAAACTCAGGCTTCTTACCGCGCCGCGCTGCGATTTTCTCGTCAGCAGCAGCCTGGAGTGCCAGCGGCGACGAAGCCAGTTCATAAACCGAGCCGCACACAGGGCAGGCGATCGGATCGCGGTTGAGGTCGTAAAAGCGGGCCCCGCACTCGTCGCTCTGGCAGGTGCGCTTCGTCCCGCGCGCTTGCTTCGTGGCCATGGATCTCTATCTCACTAATGGAATTGAAGCGACAGGCACTGCCACATGCCGATCCTTGTGTCAAAAGGCAATTCCGCCGTGGCAGCGTTCGCGCCGGGATCTGCGGCCGCGTTGACAGCCGCGGTTGCGGCGGTGTCTATGCTGCCTCACTCTCAACCACCTGAAAACGGGCGCTTTGCTGCGGCCGGACGGGTTAACGCGCGGCGGCTGACTTCTTCAATGTCTCATACCCCTCACGCACTCCTGCAACCGCTCACGGCCGTCCGGTCGGGCGCTTTGAACGGCCGCCTTAAGGTGCCAGGCGACAAATCCATTTCGCACCGCGCGCTGATGTTTGGGGCCTTAGCAACAGGCACGACGCGCATCGCTGGGTTGCTTGAGGCCGGCGACGTGATCAATACGGCCAGGGCCGTCACGGCACTCGGCGCGCCCGCCCAAAGAATAAGTGCACCTGCTGAAAAGAGCGGCGCGATTTGGGAAGTCAAAGGCCGCGGCACCGGTGGGTTGCGTGAACCCGCTGGCGAGATTGATTTCGGCAACTCCGGCACCGGCACGCGGCTCATGATGGGCGTGATCGCCGGTCACGCTATGACCGTGCGCATGACCGGCGATGCTTCTCTGTCGCGCCGCCCGATGAGCCGGGTTCTAAAGCCGTTGCGCCAGATGGGCCTGCAAATCGCCGAAGACAAAGAGACCTTACCGCTTACCGTGCGCGGCACGTCGAACCTGGTTCCCATTGAGTATGTCTTGCCGGTGCCATCGGCGCAGGTGAAAAGCGCGATCCTCATCGCAGGTCTCATGGCAGCCGGAGAAACCACCGTTGTCGAAAAGGAAGCCACACGCGATCACACCGAGCGTATGTTGCGTTACTTCGGTGCCACTGTGCGCACCGTTGAGAAGGACGGTCTCACGCGAATTACCGTGACGGGCGATGCCGAACTTGCAGGTCGCGATGTTGTCGTGCCGGGCGATCCCAGTTCTGCAGCGTTCTTGATAGCAGCCGCGGTTCTGGTGCCTGGCTCGGACGTGACCATTGAAGGCGTTCTGGTGAATGAAACGCGTATTGGATTTTACGCGACGCTGAAAGAAATGGGTGCGGATGTGGAGTTTCTCAATCCGCGCGAAGAAGGCGGCGAGCCGATTGCCGATATCCGCGCTCGCACCTCGAAGCTCAAGGGCGTGCATGTTCCAGCCCACCGCGCGCCGTCCATGATCGATGAATATCCCATGCTGGCAGCGCTCGCCGGGTTTGCTGTTGGTGACACGCGCATGGATGGCTTGGCGGAATTGAAAGTGAAAGAGAGCGATCGCTTGGCCGCAACCGCTGCAGGCTTGGCTGTGAACGGTGTGCGAGCATCAGTCGATGGCGATACGCTGATCGTACACGGCACCGGACAAGTAACCGGCGGCGGCACCGTCGCCACGCAACTTGATCACCGCATCGCTATGGCGTTCCTGACGATGGGCCTGGTCAGCGAAAAACCCGTCACCGTCGACGATACGGCCATGATCGCAACCAGCTTTCCTGAATTCCGCGGTTTGATGGAGAAGTTGGGCGCGGAATACCGGGAGGGGTGAGAAGCTGTTGCGTAGAATACCAAATATTGGTATTCTACGGAGTAGTTTTCGGAGGCGCAGTGTCATGAGCAAGAACACGTCATTCAGCCTCGGTGACCACTTCACCGGGTTCATCGACCAGCAGGTTGTTGCAGGCCGTTTTGGCTCTGCCAGCGATGTGGTACGGGCGGGTTTGCGCTTGCTTGAAGAGCAGGAAACAAAACTCGCAGCCCTCAGAGCAGCGCTTGTCGAAGGCGAAGACAGCGGTCCAGCAACGGAATTTGACGTTGAGGCCTTCATTGCCAAAAAGCGTGGAAGCAAGCGCTCTGGCGGGCAGGCTACATGAGCCGGATTGTTCTCTCACCACGAGCACAATCAGATCTCGACGAAATTTGGAACTATACTGCGGCGCGCTGGAATGATGATCAAGGCGAACGGTACATTCGCGACATCTGGCAAGCAGTTGAGGCGGTTGCCGGCGATCCCCGCAAGGGCCGGGTTTGCGATGAAATTCGACTAGGGTACCGAAAGCATCCGGTTGGATCGCATGTGATTTTCTATCGCGTGTCCAAAGATGCAATTGTGGTCATCCGTATCTTGCATCAGAGAATGGACTTTGAACGGCACCTTTGACTGCCGCCTGGCGCGGGTCGAATTGCGACACCAGTCGCACTCGATGCTTTTGCGCCTCTACTCAATGCCCTGACGCAAACTTGAGTCCGATAACACCGGCGGTTATCGCGGCGATGCTCGCGAGTTTGAGGACGGACAACGGCTCATCAAACAGGTACCGGCCAATAATAACTGCACCCAGTGCGCCTGACCCCACCCAAATGGGGTAGGCTGCCGAGAGAGGCAATGTCCTCAATGCCAGCATCAAAAATCCAAGCGATGCGGCAAGGAACACACCTGTAACAGCGATGATGGAGACGCGCGGCTCCTCACTTGCAGACTTGATCGCAATCGTAAAGCCAACTTCAGAGGCAATTGCCAGCGAGAGAAACAGCCAAGGCATACGCAATTCCTTTTTGGTCTTTGACTTCAACGAAAATGTTGCGTGCGTACTCTTCAGAGAAACCGCGCGCCGATTGCCGCCGTATTCTGGAGCTTGTACGATGTTTTCGGTAAGGCGCTAACATCTGCCAGGGGCAGCATGCGAAAAACACTAAAATTTTTCCATACGCTGGCCTCATGCGGACTGATCGGCGCGCTGCTCGGTTATATGATCGTGCTGACCAACGCTCCCCAGGACACGGCTGGCACCTACGCAGACACGCGGCAAACCATCAGTGCCTTGTGCAACTATGTGTTGCTTCCGTCATTGGGTATTGCGCTCGTGACGGGACTTCTGTCCATGGCGGTGCACAGGCCATTTCAGGAAATGCGCTGGGTGTGGTTCAAGGCCTTCCTCGGGCTGAGCATGTTCGAAGCCACACTCGGCATCATTCAGTCGAAGGCCAGCTACGCAGCGACGATCTCTGTCAAAATCGCCGCAGGCGAGGCCAATGCCGACCTGCTCAAAACAGCACTGGCGACGGAGTGGTATTCGATAGGTGCGATCATGACACTCTCGATCGCCAACATCGTGTTGGGGATCTGGAGGCCGCCGTTGACGAAGCGGGCAACGGCGAAGGTCACCAGCTCATTGAGCTGATCTTCTTCTTGCCGGCAGGCGCGGCCTGCTTCACTTGCCCTATGAACTCGACGCCGAGTTC
>JANNXL010000064.1:0-1693 GCA_031409575.1 Hyphomicrobium sp. | reverse complement strand
GTCGATGCGCGCCTGCGTGCGGGCGGCCGCTTCCTCGATGCGCATCTTCGGAATGCCGGCACCGATGGCCTTGGTCATGCCGCCAAAGTCTTCGATCTCTTTGATGTGCGCGAGTGCCTTTTGCGCCAGATCATAGGTGAGGCGCTCGATGAAGTGGCTGCCACCCCACGGATCGATGACCTTGGTGGTGCCGCTCTCCTGCTGCAATAGAAGCTGCGTGTTGCGCGCGATGCGGGCCGAGAAGTCGGTCGGTAGCGCGATGGCTTCATCGAGTCCGTTGGTGTGCAGCGATTGCGTGTGGCCCTGCGTGGCGGCCATGGCTTCCAAGCAGGTGCGCGTCGCGTTGTTGTAAACGTCCTGCGCCGTCAGGCTCCAGCCAGAGGTTTGGCTGTGCGTGCGCAGCGACAGGGAGCGCTGGTCCTTGGGGTTGAATTCGTCCCTGATGAGCTTCGCCCACAGCAGGCGTGCGGCCCGCATCTTGGCGATCTCCATGAAGTAGTTCATGCCAATGGCCCAGAAGAACGACAGCCTGGGTGCGAACGCATCGATGTCGAGGCCGCACGCAACGCCGGCGCGCACATACTCGACGCCATCGGCGATCGTATAGCCGAGTTCGAGGTCGGCGGTCGCACCGGCTTCCTGCATGTGATAGCCGGAAATCGAAATCGAATTGAACTTCGGCATGTTCGCAGACGTGTAGGCAAAAATATCCGACACGATGCGCATCGAAGGCGCGGGCGGATAGATATAGGTGTTGCGCACCATGAATTCTTTCAGAATGTCATTCTGGATGGTGCCGGCGAGCTTAGCGGCGGGAACGCCCTGCTCCTCGCCAGCCACAATGAACAATGCGAGCACGGGCAGCACCGCGCCGTTCATGGTCATCGACACGGTCATTTCTTGCAGCGGGATGCCGTCGAACAGGGTGCGCATGTCGTAGATGCTGTCGATGGCAACGCCTGCCATGCCGACGTCGCCGCGCACACGCGGGTGGTCGCTGTCATAGCCACGGTGCGTGGCAAGATCGAAGGCAATCGACAGGCCTTTTTGACCGGCCGCGATGTTACGGCGGTAGAAGGCATTGCTATCCTCGGCCGTCGAAAATCCGGCATACTGGCGAATGGTCCACGGCTGCGAGGCATACATGGCAGGATAAGGTCCGCGCACGAACGGCGCGATGCCCGGGTAGGTTTCGAGGAAGTCCAGACCCTCGGTGTCCGCGCCGGTGTAAACCGGTTTCAGCGGAATGCCCTCGGGCGTCATCCAGGTTTCCGACGCATCACGCGCCGCGGGGGCCGTCTTGGGCGCGGCGGCGGGTTTTGGCGCACTGAGCGCAACCTTGGTGAAATCTGGAATGAGAGACATGGGATCTTCCGGTGCATCTTAAATCGCAGGCGTTACGTATCACACTCGATGGCAATTTGGCGATGCGGCGAACACCCCGTCTGAGGCAAGTGTGAACGACGCGGCCAGGCAAGACAAATGACTGATAGGACAGAGGATTTGATGCGCAGGTCAGGCAAGCGGGCAGCATGTGGTTTTCTCGCCGGATGGGTGGGCGCAGTCGCGTGCGCAACTGTTGTCATTGCGGGCGCAGCCGATGGAGACCAGGCCCCCGCCGCATTCGATACAGTCCCCATCAAAACCGAAGCCCCGGACGGATATTGCGCCTTTGATCCCCACGCGGAGAGCA
>JANNXL010000063.1:0-1919 GCA_031409575.1 Hyphomicrobium sp. | reverse complement strand
TGACCGGACAACCCCTCCATGCTCCGCGCAAGACGCCAATCCGTACGCGTCTCAAGTTGGAGAAACGCCGCATTCGCTAAGGCGGCGTTTAGCGCTGCATCCTGCAAATCTGTACCGATGCCGGATGCAGAGGGAAGCTCGGCAAGTAAGGTTAACAGTAAGCAGCCTGTCCCCGTGCCGATGTCCAGAATGCGGATGGGTGCGTTGAGCCAGCCGCGCTGGCCGGCAATTTCAAGAGCGGCTTCGATGAGGGTCTCGCTATCGGGCCGCGGGTCGAGCGTTGCCGGAGTTACCGCAAACATGCGTCCGTAAAATTCACGCTGACCCAAGATGCGTGACACCGGCTCGTGCGCGAGGCGGCGCGCTTCGAAGACCTGAGCGCGATGCGCTTCGTCCATCGACAAGGCCCGCTCAGGCGCAAGCAGAACATCCTGCTTCGTTAGTCCCAGAGCGGCGGGAACTAGAATGCGGGCATCCACCGCGCCATCTTCAAAGCCTGCGGCGGTCAGCACACGCGTCATAAGCCTTACGGCGTCACCCGCCGTCACGCCAACATACGGATTGGCCGCCACTGCCTTAGCCATTGTTTTCCAGGTCAGCGAGCTGGCTCGCCTGATCTTCCGTGATCAATTGGCTGACAATCTCGTCGAGTCCTTCGCCCTGCATCACGCGGTCGATGTTATGCAGCGTGAGATTGATGCGATGGTCGGTCACGCGGCCCTGTGGAAAGTTGTACGTGCGGATGCGCTGCGAGCGGTCGCCCGATCCGACCTGAGATTTGCGAGCCAGCGAGCGCGCACTATCGACTTTTTCGCGCTCATAATCGTAGAGCCGCGAGCGCAACACCGCCATGGCGAGCTTCAAGTTCTGGTGCTGCGATTTTTCCGCTGATACGACCATGATACCGGTCGGCAGATGCGTTAGACGGATCGCACTTTCAGTTTTGTTGACGTGCTGGCCGCCAGCACCGCCGGCCCGCATCCGGTCGACGCGAATATCTTCCTGGCGAATATCGATGTCGACTTCTTCAGCTTCGGGCAGCACGGCGACGGTAGCAGCCGAGGTGTGAATGCGCCCTTGTGTTTCTGTTGCGGGAACCCGCTGCACGCGATGTACACCGCTTTCGTATTTGAGTTTGGCGAAGACGCCGGCACCCGTGACCGAGGCGATGATTTCGCGATAGCCGCCGAGATCGTTTTCAGAAATAGAGATGACGTCGACTTTCCAGCCTTTCAGGTCGGCATAGCGCGTGTACATGCGAAACAAGTCGGCACCAAAGAGTGCCGCTTCGTCGCCCCCGGTGCCGGCGCGCACTTCGAGGATGGCACTGCGCTCGTCGGCCGAGTCCTTGGGCAGCAGTAGAATCTTGAGGGCCTGCTCGCTCTGCTCGAGGCGGGGCTTCAGGGCATCGAGTTCGTCTCGCGCCATTTCTGCCATGTCGGCGGCTGCCGGATCGGAAAGTAGGGATTCGAGGCCATCGGCTTCGGCTTCCATGGCGGAATGCGCGCGGATGGCAGCGACGATGGGCCCGAGGTCGGCATATTCCTTGTTGAGCTTGGCATAGACCGACTGAGCGACGCCCTGATTGAGTTCGGCTGCGATCGTCTCGGAGCGTTCGATGAGCTTTTCGAGCTTCTCTTTGGGCAGGCTCATGGGGATAGGGGCTCGGGTGGATCGAAGAATTTGGATTTAAACGGCGTCACGCGCGCGCTGAAATCAGGGCGGAGAAGCGGGCTTATAAGCTAACGCTCATGGCTCGGCAATTTATCGGTTTTGCGCGTGCGCGGGTCGTGGACATCGATCCACATGAGGCCGTTCTTCTGCGTCGCCGTGGACCGCAGGAGGTAATCTTCCGCCGATCGATAGAGGCCATAGAGCGGCTGCGGCAGGCTCGAGGCGGCGGCTTGGATCGGCGAAAC
>JANNXL010000062.1:0-2126 GCA_031409575.1 Hyphomicrobium sp. | reverse complement strand
CAACAAAAAAAAAATGCAAAAAAAAAATGGCGGATATGTATTTTTCGCAGGGTCGGGTGGTTTCGGCATCTACCGTACGGTGTGACGCGAATCCGATGTAGAGACCGGCAAACGTGAGTCGTCAGCCATCACCTGTCGACTGCTGGTCCAGCAAGGCGACAACGAAGCGCACGGTCTGGGAGCCTTGGGCGGATCAACGCTACAAAACTTGTCGCCTGAGGAGACCTTCTGCCCTGCAGAGCGAACGTCTTCTGTTCATCCAAGTCAGTATAGACGCCAAAGCTTGCTGAGGCGGCATGGTAAGCCGTGTTGGATTTGGTTGCGGGGACAGGATTTGGCTTATGCCGAACCTACGCCCGACTGTCGTATAGGGCCGCGTGATCAGATAGCAGGCACCTAGTTCCCTGAACTTCAGGCTATGAGCCGATTCTGCCGAGAAGTTGTCTGTCCTTTTATTTCAACGGTTTACGCGATGGCCCTTTGAACTGGCACCGCTTCTTATCCGGATCGCTCCGCAACCAACCGCAGCCAACTGGCCCAGACGGGGAACGAGGCAGTAAGACAGGTTGACCTATTGCTGACCCAAACGAGATCTCCCTCGCCCAAATCTCCCTCGTCTCGCAATGTGTAGGGCACAAGGGTCAGTTTCAGGTGCGCGTCGCAAACGGCCCTTACCGGCCGGTCGGCCTCGCCCCATGCTGCGTGGCCGCATGTCCGGAAGCCGACGCTCGACTGGTGCCGCAGCGAAATCCTGGCCATGATAGTAGCGATGCGGACGGAGTTACCATTCGCCGCGCTGAAAGAAGGGAGCCTCGGAGCCAGGATGATGATGCTTGACGGATTAACCCGCCCAACTCCGGGCGTTTCCGCGACCACGGTCACCGCTCGGGGCGAAAAACACTTGTTCAACTGGCAAAATCAGGCAACCTAGCCGTCACGCGTTACACCACTTGGCGAATGTGGCCTGATTGTTTGCCATGCATTGACAATTCTGTTCGTTTAGTATACATTGTTTCATCGTCGTCGAGTCAATATTTCTGCAGCGTCGATATCGAACCGCGCAAGTTCCGGCAAACGCCTTTGGGTATTGCTGCAATTTAACCGCATTAACGAGAACTCAAAATATATCAAGTGGTGCGTGTTTTTTGGCGCGGTGTTTGGTGCGGTCTTTTTCTAAGACTTAAGACAAGTTTCAGCTATCATGCCCCGATAACGTTTTTTTCTTGGATGAGTTTCAGCTTTGACGCCCAGATAACGATACTCTGACGGAGGGCGCTTATAACAGGAATTCGAGTCGCCATATACCAAGCGGACGGCTCGAAATACGGGGTCCGCGAAACAGGTCGATTGTCGGCCTTGTACGCTCCCCGCAAACCAAGGAGGGGACTATGTCGATCAATTCAATTGCAATGACGCTCACTTTCGTCCTAGCCGCTGGTTCTGCAACTGCACAATCCGTCCCGGCAGGTGACGCTCAACTTGCTGCGAGCGCCGGCGTTGCTGCCGGAACCTACTCGAGGGCTCAAATGGTCCAACTTGTCGAAGCGCGCCGCGAAGGCGATGCAAGTCGTGTGGCTTTCATTCTTTCGGGTGGCATTGTTACAGTGGCCACCCGGGGCAGTTTCGTCGCCGCAAGTCCCGTCACAGCAGGGTATGATTTGACTTCTGCCGAACTGATCATGCTCGACGAAGCGCGCAGAGACGGTGACGCGCAGTCCGTCAGCTTCATCCTTGCGGGAGACGACCGCAGTGTGACGTCGGACCCCTCGGTCGTCACGCCCGCCGAAATCGAACTTGCGGGCATCATAGGTGTCGATCCGGCCAGTTACACGCTGTCTGAACTGGTCAGGAAGCAACGGCATCCCTGATCTCCAACCGATTTGAAGACTCGGGTGCGCGCGGAATTCCGCGCGCACCTATTCTTGAACTGGTTGCTCGTCTCGGCATCAACCTTCCAGTACAGGAAGGTTCGGCCTTCAAATCCGGGCGGCAGTTTGCAGCGTGGCTCGGGCTCCTGCCGAAGCAGAACACCTCCGGTGGCAAGGATCGGTTGCGACGGGTGTCAAAGATGGGCAACGGCTATCTGCGCCGGTTGCTCGTCGTGGGTGCCACCTTCGTTACACGAC
>JANNXL010000061.1:0-1765 GCA_031409575.1 Hyphomicrobium sp. | reverse complement strand
ACTGACGCGCAAGAGAGAGGCCGTCCGTCCGAAGCCGAAGCTTCCGCGGTCCAACTCTCCCGGGCTTTTATCCCGCCGTGGCTCCGGTTTGCGTTGACCGCGAACCGGGAGTGCATCTCTTGGTCCAGACATCGCGAGATGGCCGCGACCGGAACCCTAGATGCATTATTCACAATGCTTTGCAGGCGGCATGCCAGTTCAATAACCTCAACAAACGCGTGCTTCTTTGCTCGTTCAAGCAATGAAACTGAGTAGATTGCAGGCGGTGCGCCCAATTCGTGTGCAGTGAGTTGAACGCGCCCTGTGTCCGAGTAAGCAGCTATAACGGTGTTTTGTGCCGGCCTGATCGCGGCACGCTCAACCGCGATTTCACGAGTGATCTCAGCTCCTCAATGGCAGCAATCGGCTTAAAGTCCTTCAGCATCATGGCGCGCACAAAAATGCCGTCGAGATAAGTCGAGATGAAAGTGGCGGTCTCGTCAGAGTCGAGCTGCGGGAACGCACCCGATTTGACGCCTGCCTTGAGAGCCGCGCGCAAGACTTCACGTTCCTCATCGTAGAACCGCCGGATCGCGCGATCGATGGCCGTTTTGCGCTCGACCGTATTTGCGTAGTTGATCGAGATCTTGATGAACTTCGAGATCGTGTCGTATTCGCGGATGTGCGTATCGAGCCAGTCAAAAATGACGCCTGCCGGTTCGCGCGGTGTTTGGCGCATTGCCCGCGACCGGGCAAAGGCCCGTTCTACGGCGAGCGACACTGCACTTTGGAACAGCTCTTCCTTGCTGCCAAAGTAGTAGTAAATGAGCGCCGTGTTAAGTCCTGTCTGCTTGGCGATGTCTTTGATTGTAACGGCTGAAAAGCCGCTGGCGGCAAAGAGTGTCAAACTCGCATCGCGGATTTTCATTTCAGCATCGACAGGTGCTGCTCCGGCTTTGGGCCGGCCGACTTTGTTCAATATGCGGCTCACATACTGCCTCCAATCCAGGCAGCTTGGTCACGAACTTGTGCGCTTTGTGGGCAGAGATACTGCATTTTTTACTTTCGTTCGTTTATTAATTGTTCGATTAATTATAGACATCAACGCGCGGCAAGCAAGCCGTTTGGCTGACTTTAACGCACGAGAGGGTGACAGCATGGACCACTCCCACGATCACACCAAGAGCGCCTTGGCAGAAAAGCTGGAAGCCGAGGGTGTTAAGTTCATGTTCGCAAGTTATGTGGATTTGCACGGTGTGCCCAAGGGTAAAGTGGTTCCGATCGCCCACCTTGATCGCATGATGTCGGGTTCGGAGTTGTGCACGGGGGCAGCGCTCGAAGGCGTACCGCAAGACGTGAGCGAGGAAGAAGTCGCGGCTCACCCTGATGAGAAGTCATGCATCGTGCTGCCGTGGAAAAAGGACGTGGCGTGGTTTGCCAGTAACCTCTTTTGCAAGGGCGTTCCGTTCGAGCCGTGCAGCCGCACGATTCTGACGCGCGTGACTGACCAAGCGGCCAGCCTGGGCTACACTTTCAACCTTGGTATGGAGGCCGAATTCTTCGTTCTCAAAGATGATGCCAGTGTAGGACCTGGTTACAAACCCGTTTCAGACCGTAAAAATCTTGAAAAGCCCGCCTACGATGTGGTGCGCATGCTGGATAATATGGATTGGATGGCTGAACTCGTCGGTGCCATGAACAGTCTGGGATGGGACGTTTATAGTTTTGACCATGAAGATGGCATCGGCCAGTTCGAAGTCGACTTCAAATATTTCGACGGCCTAGC
>JANNXL010000060.1:0-9049 GCA_031409575.1 Hyphomicrobium sp. | reverse complement strand
GAACGCGGAGTGCTCCACGTGCGACTTCGTTTCGCCGGCAGTCGCCAGCACGGCATGTCCGATGGCCAGTTCCGCAACCTCGTCGCGTTCCTGCTCAGCCGCATTGACCTCGTCTGCAAGTTTCTTGATGAGGGTTTGAATGGCTTCCACGTCTGTCTCGCGCAGGGGCGGGGCGGGAATTTGATCAAGGCTCGCAAATGCCGGGCTCGCATATGCCGGCGCTGCGGGCGGGGCAACCGGTGCTGCCTGTTGGCTCCTCGGCTGCGGACGATCCTCAAAGCGCGGCATCGATGACGGCCGCAAACTCCAATAATCGGGCGCGGTTTCTGAAGTGGCAGGGTTGCCCATAACGTCGGGCGCATAATGGTTCTTCAATGGAGCGTGCGGCGGCGCTGAGCGTCCCGGGCTGTCAAAACGCGGCACCGGCGGCGGCATCAGGTCAGCGCGGGGTTCGCGGATCTCTGTGCGCAGCGCACTCAGTTCGGCGCGAGGTGCATTCAAATTTGGCCGTGCCGCCGCGGTTTCCCCGCGCGGCGCGATTGTAACCGGCGCATAGCCGCCGCCGGCTTGTTCATCGCGGGGACTGGCGCTGAACGGCCGCTCAGGTGGGATCGCGCTGTCGCGCTGCACAGTCTCCGCCGGCCTCGTGGTCCGCACCGGCTCTGCCTGGCGCAATTCTGGAGCGCGCCGCTGACGGTTGGACGCAGCAGCCAGGCGTGCAGCGCGCACTTTCTTGATCGCCATAGCAAGCACGGCGAGCGCCGCCGCTGCCGAGACGGCAATGAACGGCGGCAGTCCGGCATGAACACTGAGACCCACCCCGAACGCCGAGATAACCAGCATCTGCGCGACCAGCACAAACCGGTTTGCGGCCCTGCTTTCTGCCGCAGCAGGCGGCTTGCTGGACGTGGGCCCGAAGGCAGTTTTCGACATCATTTCGGATCTTGCTCGCTGAAAACCAATCGAATCGGTCATTGCAACAAGCTTTCCGCCCCGGGCCTTAGAAGGCAATTGCGCGGGGCGATCTATCACCGGTTATCAACAGGGGTATCCGCGTGTAGCCATCGGGCCGTGGCGGATCGGCACCGGTGGTCCTTAGCCCCCGCGCGAAGGACGTCCGTGAGTGGCGGCCGGCTCCGCGCAAGCGGAGTCGCCACGAACAAGGCAAAGAGTCTTACCGCTCGGGATGAGCCGCACTGCCCTTTTGCGCACGCATCATATTGCAAAAGCGGGTGAACAGGTAGTGGCTGTCCTGAGGGCCGGGTGACGCTTCGGGGTGATGCTGCACCGAGAACACGGGCTTGCCTTCGAGCGCAATGCCGCAGTTGGTTTTGTCGAACAGCGAAACGTGCGTTTCCGTAACGCCCTTGGGCAGCGTGTCGCGATCGACCGTGAAACCGTGGTTCATCGACACGATCTCGACCTTGTTGGTCGTGAAGTCTTTCACCGGATGATTGGCCCCGTGGTGCCCCTGGTGCATTTTCTTGGTCGTCGCGCCGAGCGCCAAGCCGAGCATTTGGTGACCAAGGCAAATGCCGAACACCGGCAGGCCGCTGGCCACGAGTTGTTTGATTTCGGGCACGGCATATGCGCCGGTTGCAGCCGGATCGCCGGGGCCGTTCGATAGGAAGACGCCATCGGGTTTGCGCGCCAGGATGTCGTCTGCCTTTTCCGTCGCGGGCACAACTGTGACTTTGCACCCTGCCGACACGAGACAGCGCAGAATGTTGCGCTTCAAGCCGTAGTCGATGGCGACAACGTGAAACTCGGGCGTGTCGTTGCGGGCAAAGCCTTTGTTCCAAGCCCAGCGCTGCTCATCCCACGAATAGCTTTGGCCGCTGGTGACATCAGGCACGAGATCGAGACCGAGCAGTCCCGGCCAGGCCTTGGCATCAGCCTTCAGTTTCGCGATGTCAAATTTGCCGTCCGGCGCGTGTGCGATGACGCCGTTGGGCATGCCATTTTCGCGGATGCGTGCCGTCAGCGCGCGCGTATCCAGACCCGAGATGGCAATGATACCGCGCTCTTTGAGCCAGGCATCAAGGTGCTGGGCTGCGCGATAGTTTGACGGGTTCGTGACGTCTGCACGCAGGACGCAGCCGCGCACGCCCGAGCGCGCCGCGAGGTTCGATGTTTCGGTATCTTCGCTGTTCGTGCCGACATTGCCGATGTGCGGAAACGTGAACGTGATGATCTGCCCGGCATACGACGGATCGGTCAAGATTTCCTGATACCCGGTGATCGCGGTATTGAAGCAAACCTCGCCCACCGCTTCGCCAATTGCTCCCAATCCTTGGCCCTCGATCACGGTGCCATCATCGAGCACGAGGCGTGCCGTCGTCATGGTCTCGGTCCAGGGCGCTGGGTGGCTCATGCGGGAGATCCAAGGGTGTTCGAAGGCTCGCACCAGAACACCCGGCCAGCTCTCGACGGCCGCAGGATATTGAGTGCAAGGCAACGGGTTCAAATTGGCCGGAAGCTAGGGGATGGGGCCTGCGAGGTCAATTGCCAGCGGCGGGCCAACCCCGCGTCGTTCCAGCGCAAAGCCGGGCGGGTTCGGCACTGCACGCCAGCCCCGGCCTTGCCCTTGCCCAGCGCACGGCCTAAACAGCCGCAAACAAAGGCTACAGCCCAGAGAAGCACGGGCCCACAGGAGCACGCGATGCGCGAGCGGATCAAAGAAGACACCAAGACAGCCATGAAGGCCGGCGACAAAACCCGCACTGGTGTCTTGCGCCTCGTAAGTGCCGCCTTCCAAAGCGCCGAGATCGAGGCCAAGGGGCCGCTGTCGGCCGCGGCAGAACTGGCTGTCATGACCAAAATGGTCAAGCAGCGCCGCGATTCCATCGCTCAGTTCACAAGCGGCGGCCGCCCCGATCTGGCAGCCATTGAGGAAGCTGAAATCGCCGTTATCGAGGCATATTTGCCCAAGCAGATGAGTGAGGCCGATGCCAAGGCGGCGATTGGCGCCGTATTGAAAGAGCTTGGCGCGACAGGCCCCAAAGACATGGGCAAAGTCATGTCAGCACTCAAAGAACGCTACGCCGGGCAATTGGATTTTGGCGCCGCAAGCGGCTGGATCAAGGACATGCTCAAATAGCAGTCGCGGCTGCCATATTGCGACACTGCTTAACAAATCGTTGGCGCTATTCGTAAATAAGTAGAAACGGCTTTGTGGGACACTCTCAATATTATATGTCCGAAAGCCAGCTTATGAAGGACTACCTGACAGCACCGTTTTCCCCGCTCGGCCGTCTCTCTTTAGCGGCCTATTGGGCACTGTCGTTTCCGCTGACACTCCTCATTATTGGTATCCGCTGGTACGTCAAAGTGACGGACGAGCCCAGCACCGCCCTTTCCGCCACCGTTCTGCTCTTGATGTGGATGCAGTTCTGCCTGCTCTGCCGGCGGCTGCAGGACAACGGCATTCAAGGCCTCGTGCTGCTGCCCTTCTTCGGCCTGAGCACGTTCTTCCTGCTGTTCGATCTCGACCCGTTTATGCTCGGCGAAGATGTGGAAGCCGTGAAGTTGGCCTGGGCCACGATTTTCAAGATGGCGATTATCTCCACGCTGCTCACGGCCTGCGGCTGGCTGTTTGCGTTGTTCTCGGTGGGAGACCCTGACGAAAACGCATTCGGACCGCCGTTCCGCGAAACAGCCGAATCGCTGCGCCAAAAACGAACCGATAAAATCCGTGAACGGGTCCGCGCCGAGTACGGCGTTCCTGGCGAAACAGACGGGTCAACAGCGCGGATAGCAACGTCACTTGCCGCCGCGAAGGGCTCCGTTCCCTTCGATCCAGATGCCGCCGGCGCATGGGACCCGCGTTTTGCGCCTGCGGGACCTCGCGGCCTGAAAGGTGCCAAGCCCCCCAAGAGCAGCTTTGGCCGCCACTAAGCCCACTCCGGTAACCTGTGGATTGCGTTGGCAACTCCCTAATAGGACATGGGTGAACGTCGGGATGTGAACGAATCGGATACCGTAGGGGTATGCGATTCCCGCCCCACCTCCTCGATGACATCCGCACGCGGCTCCCCGTAAGCCAGGTCGTCGGCCGCAAGGTTGCGCTTAAGAAAAAGGGCCGCGAATACGCGGGCTTGTCGCCCTTCAAGGTCGAGAAAACGCCGTCATTTTTCGTCAACGATCAGAAGGGATTTTATCACTGCTTCGCGTCCGGAGAACACGGCGACATTTTCAAGTTTGTGATGTCAACTGAAGGCCTGTCGTTTCCCGAGGCTGTTGAACGGCTGGCGCAGGAAGCCGGTGTCACACTTCCCAAACCAGACGTGCATGACGAAGCCCGCGAGGACGAACGCCAACGGCTTTACCGGCTGCTCGACGCCTCAGCGCTATTCTTCCGCACCAGCTTATTGAGCCCAGCAGGGCTTGAGGCCCGGCGCTATGTTGAGCGGCGCGGCCTCAAGCGCGAAACCGTCGAGACTTTTGGCATCGGGTATGGGCCGGGTTCGAAATCAGCACTGAAAGATCACTTGGCGGGCATGGGCTTCACACTCGATGAGATGGTGACGTCGGGCATGCTGATTGGCGGCGAGGATATTCCCGCTCCCTACGATCGCTTCCGCAATCGCGTCATGTTCCCCATCGCCGACGCCAAGGGCCGCATCATTGCGTTTGGCGGCCGCGCGCTGGATTCCGATGCGCCTGCAAAATATCTCAACTCTCCCGAGACGCCGCTGTTTCATAAAGGCCACGTGCTGTTCAATGCCCATCGTGCGCGCGCCGCCGCCCATGACAAGGATCGCGTTATTGCGGTTGAAGGCTACATGGATGCGGTAGCATTGAGCGAAGCGGGCTTTGCCGAGGCAGTTGCTCCGCTCGGCACTGCACTCACCGAAGATCAGGTCAAATTGCTCTGGCGGATGTCGGATGAGCCCATCTTGTGTTTCGACGGCGACAGCGCTGGCCGCAAGGCTGCCTTTCGTGCCGTCGATACCGCCTTGCCGTTGCTCGAGCCGGGCCGCAGCATCAAGTTTGCATTTCTGCCGGACGGCCTCGATCCTGACGATCTCGTCCGCCAGCAAGGCCCCGACGCCATGGAAGCCATCCTCGGCCGGGCACGCCCGCTTGCCGATGTGCTGTTCGAACGCGAATGGGCAACCGGCGACTGGTCCACTCCAGAGCGCCGCGCCGGCCTTGAAAAGCAATTGCGCGAGCATGTTGCAAAAATAGCCGATCCGGCTATTCGCGGTCACTATACCCAGGATGTCGCGACCCGCCTGCGCGCCAAGTGGGGACAGCAGAACCGCCCGAGCCAACCGGGCGGCAGGCCGTTCCAATCCGCCGAGGGCGGGCGTCAGACCACGTGGCCCAATAAGTTTTCCGGCAGCCAGTATGGCAACCGGGGAGGTGCAGGAAATCAACGGTTTGGCGGCCAAAAGTACGGAAACGTGCTGCCTGGGCGGCCCAATCCATCGGCCAGTTTGCTCAAAAGCGCAATGGTCGCAGGCGACACAACCGGCGTCCCCTACCGGGAAGCCCTGCTGTTGCAAACCCTGATCAACCATCCCTGGCTCATTGAACAGTATGCAGAAGCAATCGCCGAGCTTCCCCTGACCTCTCTGCCCCTGGCCAAGTTGCGCGATACGATACTTTCTGGCCAGGCGCTCGATTCTTCACTTGACAGCGCTGCCCTTCGTGCCCATGTCGCTAAATCGGGCGCGGAACGGGTGATTTTACTCGTGGAACGCGCCGTTACGCATAAGTGTGACAAGTTCGCAAGACCCGATGCGGAGCAGGCTGAGGTGGAAGATGGCTGGTGCCACGCCCTCGCATTGCACAACCGGCAAGTGGGAGTGCGGCGGTCGCTCATGGCGGCCGAACGGCAGTGGCATGAAGACAGCAGCGACGCGGCCTTTGCGCGGATCTGCGAACTTCAAAGCGAGTTGGAACGTCTGAGCCAAGCTGAAGAGCCGGCCGCAGACGAACCGGCTCGTCTCCTCGGTTGATCGGTCACCACACTAAGGAGCGGACGCGCAGTGTTCCAGAAGGCACACATCTGAACAAACGAGGCAGCCCGCGGGCGGCCCGGTTTTTGATGCACTGTTTTGGAACGCACTTCGAAGAAGAGTTGCCGATGGGCCTGGAGCTTTTGAGGTCTTACCCAAAGCCCCGCCAGGACCAAGGTGACGCTTGAACTGACGCTAATTTCAGCACCCCTTACGGGGCCTCGGCGACGACGCGCAGCTCTGCTGCCGCGCGCTCGTCTTGGCCTCAAACGCAAACGTCTTCACTTGAATGGTTGGACCTCATGGCAAACGCAAAGACCACCGAAGACCAGGGCGCAGCGGCGGATGCGCCCGAACGCGACAGCCCCCTGCTCGATCTCTCGGATCAGGCTGTCAAAAAGTTTCTCAAGACCGCCAAGGCCCGCGGTTACGTAACCTACGACGAACTCAATGCCGTTCTGCCATCTGAGGAAGTCTCCTCCGAGCAGATCGAAGACACGATGGCCATGCTCTCGGACATGGGCATCAATGTGGTCGAGCAGGACGAAGGCGAGGACGGCGCTGAGCCCGCAGCCGATGAGCCCGCCGACGAAGAAGAAAGCCGCGCGCTCACCACGCAGTCCATGCCGGCACGCGCCGAGGCCAAATCTGAGCCGTCTGAGCGCACAGACGATCCCGTGCGCATGTACCTGCGCGAAATGGGCTCCGTCGAGTTGCTCTCGCGCGAAGGCGAGATTGCGATTGCCAAGCGCATCGAAGCCGGACGCGAGGCGATGATTGCCGGCCTGTGCGAAAGCCCCCTGACCTTCCAGGCCATCATCATCTGGCGCGATGAACTGAATGAAGCCAAAATTCTGCTGCGCGACATCATCGATCTCGAAGCCACCTACGAGGGCCCCGAAGCCAAGATCCCGCCGCCGGTAATGCCGGGCGACGCGGGCCATCCCGCAACGCCGCCGGCCTTGAACAAGGCTGGCGAATTGCCCGCGCTCGAAAGCGACGACGAAGAAGACTTTGAGAACGCCCTGTCGCTCGCCGCCATGGAAGCCGAGTTGAAGCCGAAGGTACTCGAAACCTTCGACAACATTGCCAACGCCTATAAGAAGCTGCGCAAGCAGCAGGACAAGAAGCTTGAGTTGCAGGTGGCTGGCGAGCAAACCACGCGCCAGACGCAAAAGGCCTATGACAAACTGCGCGATGAAATCATCGTCGACGTGAAGAGTTTGTCACTCAACAATAACCGTATCGAGAGCCTCGTCGAGCAGCTGTACTCCATCAACAAGCGCCTCGTTGGGCTTGAAGGCCGGCTCATGCGCTTGGCCGACAGCTACGGCGTGCCGCGCCAGGCTTTCATCGACGAATATTTCGGTAATGAATTGGACGCGACTTGGCTTGAGCGTATCGGCGCCAAGGGCAAGAAGTGGGGCCAGTTCATCAAGCACGAGAAAGACCAGATCACCAACATTCGTGGTGAGGTGCACAACCTCGCCACGGAAACGGGTCTGGAAATCTTAGAGTTCCGCCGTATCGTCAAGGCCGTGCAGAAGGGCGAGCGCGAAGCCCGTCAGGCCAAGAAGGAAATGGTCGAGGCCAACCTCCGCCTCGTCATCTCAATTGCCAAGAAATATACCAATCGCGGCCTGCAGTTTCTCGATCTCATCCAGGAAGGCAACATCGGCCTGATGAAGGCTGTCGATAAGTTCGAATACCGGCGGGGCTACAAGTTCTCGACCTACGCGACGTGGTGGATACGGCAGGCCATCACGCGCTCGATCGCGGATCAGGCACGCACCATCCGCATCCCCGTGCACATGATCGAGACGATCAACAAGATCGTGCGCACCAGCCGCCAGATGCTGCACGAAATCGGCCGCGAGCCGACGCCGGAAGAACTCGCCGAAAAGCTCGCCATGCCGCTTGAAAAAGTGCGTAAGGTTTTGAAGATCGCCAAGGAGCCGATCTCGCTTGAAACACCCATCGGCGACGAAGAAGATTCACACCTCGGCGACTTTATCGAAGACCGCAACGCGATTTTGCCCATCGATGCCGCCATTCAATCGAACCTGCGCGAGACCACGACGCGCGTGCTCGCCTCGCTCACGCCGCGCGAAGAGCGCGTGCTGCGCATGCGCTTTGGCATCGGCATGAACACCGACCACACACTCGAAGAAGTCGGCCAGCAGTTCTCAGTGACCCGCGAACGCATCCGCCAGATCGAAGCCAAAGCGCTGCGGAAATTGAAGCATCCGAGCAGGAGCCGGAAGCTACGGAGCTTCTTGGATAATTGAGCAAGCCATGCACTCGGGCTCGTCCCGAGGGTGAAGCATCTGAGCCGGTCAAGGTAGTTGCTGAGCTTCTTGGATAATTGATTTTGGTCTGGGGATTCACAGGCACATTTGTCCACACAGTAAAGTGGAGTGGAACGGCATGTCTGAACTTACCCACGTCGCGCCTACTCGCAAAAAGTCTCCAAAGACGACGCTCGAAGTAAGAATTGGCAGTCAAGTGCTGCGCGGTAAAGTTGCCCTAAATGTGTTCATTGCTGCTCTCCAAGCCATGGGACTTGAGCAAGTGGCTACCGTCGATGTTCGGGTCTGCGGGCAGCCGTTAGTTTCCAAATTCGCACCACCATCAATGAATAGCCCTTCTCGTTCTTATAAGAAGATCGATGGCTGGTTCATTATCACCCACTCCAGTACGCGGGAAAAGAAGGCAGTCCTCGAGCAGGTTGCTCAGAAATTACGGATACCTCTAGAAGTAACAATCCGCACACATGACGAGCTTTTGGAGGATATCCTCGACGATTGCGGATGAATGCATTGGTAGATCGAAAGATCTCTGCAGTTTGGCCGGGGTTCCTGGGCCTGCTTGAAAAACTGAGTTCACTCATTTATCCTGCAGCCATGCCAGCGCACAAAACCCACACCATCGAAGTTGACGAGGCGACAGCAACGGCCCTGGAACGCCGCGCATCGGCGGTTGGCCGGAGTGTGTCGGAAGTTGTAGCGCAATTAGTCAATGAGAAAGACCAATTGGCTGACACTGACATTGCCCAAATCGCCGAACTCGAACGCCGCTGGGAT